>CAURWS010000138.1:0-8131 GCA_963528485.1 uncultured Pseudomonas sp.
CGGCTACGCGGCTCATGTTTCAAAAATCTATAAGGAGAACCCATGAAGGTCGAATTCGCCCAAATCACGGGCCAGGACAATGGCACGAGCCATAACCTGAAACGCGCGCTGAATGCGATTGCCGCCTGCGCCAGCGACACCGCGCTGATCGTGTTCCCGGAAACTCACCTGATGGGCTTTCCTTCCAGCGACACCGTTGCCGATGTTTCCGAACCGCTGGACGGCCCGACCGTTCAAGCCGTGCAGCAAGCCGCTCGAGCGCGCAATGTGTCCGTGGTGATCGGCATGGCCGAGAACGACAACGGCCGCTTCTACAACACCACGCTGCTGATCACCCCTGAAGGCATCGCCCTGCGCTATCGCAAGACCCACCTGTGGGCCTCGGACCGGGGCGTGTTCTCGGCAGGCGATCGTTACGCGACCTGCCTGTGGAACGGCCTGCGGGTCGGCATGCTGATCTGCTACGACATCGAATTCCCCGAGTCGGCCCGCGCTTTGGCGCAATTGGGCGCCGAGCTGATCATCGTCACCAACGGCAACATGGACCCTTACGGCCCCACCCATCGCACCGCGATCATGGCCCGCGCCCAGGAAAACCAGGCGTTTGCGCTGATGGTCAACCGCGTGGGCGAAGGCGACGGCGATCTGGTGTTCGCTGGCGGCAGTGCGTTGGTCGACCCGTTCGGCACCTTGCTCAAGGAAGCCGGGCGCGATGAATGCCAGTTCAGCGCCGAGCTGGACCTGACTCAGCTTGAGGCTGCCCGTCGCGACTATCGCTACCTGGACGACCAGCGCCTGCGTCTGCCGGGCGAAGTGATCGAGCATGCCGATGGCGTGCGTGAATTGTTGATTCCTCAAAACCAATAAAAGCAGTGCCTGCCGGGCGCCGTTGCGGCGAGTGCCCGGCAGTGTCCAATTAAAAGAAACGCCTTTGTTCTGCCGAACTGTTCTCTGCCATAAAACCTATAAATTCGGAGTAGTCGCTCATGGCTCGTTTGCAACGCACCCTTTCGTTAGGGTCGGTGGTGCTGTTTGGCATCGCCTACATGACCCCCATCATCGTGCTCGGGACCTTCGGCATCCTTGCACAGTCAACCGGCGGCATGGTGCCAGCCTCGTACCTGGCGGCACTGGTGGCGATGTTCTTCACCGCCATGAGCTACGGCCGTATGGCCTCGGCGTTTCCGGTGGCAGGTTCCGCCTACAGCTACGTGCGCAAGGCGATCAGCCCCAAGCTGGGCTTCATTGCCGGTTGGGCCGTGCTGCTCGATTACCTGTTCCTGCCCATGGCCATCTGGCTGATCGGCGCGGCATATCTGGGTTCGGCATTCCCGTCGGTGCCCCAGCCGGTCTGGGTGCTGGCGTTCATCGTCGTCACCAGCCTGATCAACATTGTCGGCCTGAAACTGGCCAACACCGTCAACGCCTTGCTGATGATCGTGCAGTTTCTGGTGCTGGGCGCCTTCGTAGCGCTGTGCATTCACTACATCGGCGGTGACGCGAGCAAGCCGCTGTGGACCCTGACGCCCTTCTTCAATGGTGACATGCAGATGCCGCTGATCATGAGCGGTGCGGCGATTGCCTGTTACTCGTTCCTGGGCTTCGATGCCGTCAGCACCCTGACCGAAGAAACCAAGGACCCGCGTCGCACCATTCCCAAGGCGATCATGCTGATCACCCTGATTGGCGGCCTGATCTTCGTCGGCGTGTCGTACTTCGTGCAGCTGGCGCATCCTTCGGCGCAGTTCGAGAACGTCGACTCGGCGGCCTATGAAATCGCCCGCAACATTGGTGGCGACGTGTTCGTGACCCTCTTCCTCATCGGCCTGATCGTTGGTCAGTTCGCCTCGGGCCTGTCGGCTCAGGCCAGCGGTTCGCGTCTGCTCTACGCCATGGGCCGTGACGGCGTGTTGCCCAAGTCGTTCTTTGCAGGCCTGAGCGAGCGCTTCGGCACGCCGGTGAACAGTATTCTGCTGTGTGCAGTGGTGGCCTTGCTGGCGCTGAAACTGGACGTGACCACCTCCACCTCGTTCATCAACTTCGGCGCGTTCCTGGCGTTCAGCCTGGTCAACCTGTCGGTGATCTTCCACTACTGGATCGGTGGCGAGAAACGCGGCCTGCGCGAGCTGGTGCTGTTTCTGATCTGCCCGCTGATCGGCCTGGTGGCTGACCTGTGGCTGATGATCAGCCTGGACAAACTGGCGATCATCCTGGGTGTGAGCTGGTTGGTGCTGGGCTGCGTGTACCTGGCCTGGCTGACCGGCGGTTTCCGTCGCCAGCCCCCTGAAATGGACTTCCAGGAAGCGGCGTGACACGAAAAACAGGGCGCGTTGCAAGGGCGCGTCCCTTTGCTTGAACCCGGTGATGCGGGTTTGCACCCCCCGTTACTGAGGGTCGAGCAGAGGCTTGCGCGCCTGAATCTCGGTGATCATCTGGAAAATCTCTTCCTGACCCTCTTGATTGCTGCTGCGGATCTGCTGCAGCACGCTGCGCTCTCTGGGCGACAGGGCAATGTAGCCCCACTGACAGGCCTGTAGTTCGAACGCTTCATCGCCGTTCACGGGGCGCGCGTTGTCGGCGGCATCGTTCAGGGCTTCAATCAGCGGCTCGAGCTTCTCGGCCAGGACCTCGCAGTCGACAGGTCCTTCACTGTCGTTTACGAAACGCTCCAGATAATTCAGGGCGCTTCGGGCATCGACCAGCCGCATGTGGCCGGGGATGGACAGTTCATAGCGATCAATCAAGTGCATTGCACAACCTCCTGGTGTTGACAGTTCATTCCGTTCCCGACGGGCGTCGGGGTGGAGCGTTTGACAGCGGCGCGCACGTTAGCGGCACTGGTGGCCTGAGCAAAGATTTAAGTTGTAACTGTTACAAAAAAGTCGCCGCGCACTTGTCAGATTTTTTGTCTGTTTAGCCTGCATTCTGTCCATCGGATGGCCTCGGGGACTGGACTAACGGCGCAAATTGCTTTTGACTCTGCGACCTGAAATCCAGGAGTTTCCCCCTTTGAAAAAGTCAGTCGCCATCGTTTTCGGTGGGCAATCCTCCGAGCATGAAGTGTCGTTGCAATCGGCGCGCAACGTGATCAATGCGATTGATCGCAACAACTACTACGTCACCCTGATCGGCATCGACAAGCAGGGCCACTGGCTGCGTTTCGACGAGCGCGATTACCTGCAGAACGCCACCGATCCTGCGCACATCAAGCTCAGCGAGTCGGGGCGTCTGCTGTCTCTGCTGCCGGGCGCCAAGGGCCCGCAGTTCGTCGAAGTGGAAACCGGTCTGGAAGTGCCGCGCATTGACGTGGTGTTCCCGCTGATTCACGGCAGCACCGGCGAAGACGGCGCGCTGCAGGGCCTGCTGCGCCTGCTCGACATTCCGTGCGTGGGCCCGGATGTGCTGGGCTCGGCGGTGTGCATGGACAAGGACGTGACCAAGCGCCTGCTGCGCGACGCCGGGATTGCCGTGGCGCCGTTCGCGGTGCTGCATCGCGGTGAGTCGGTGGATTTCGTCAGCGTCTCGGCGCAACTGGGCCTGCCGCTGTTCGTCAAACCGGTCAGCCAGGGCTCGTCGGTGGGCGTGAGCAAGGTCACCGATGAGGCCAGCTACGCGGCCGCGATCAAACTGGCGTTCGACTACGACAACAAGGTGCTGATCGAGCAGGGCATCGTCGGCCGTGAAGTGGAGTGCGCCGTGTTGGGCAACCACGAGCCGCAGGTCAGCGTGTGTGGCGAAGTGGTGGCCAACGACGAGTTCTACGCCTATGACACCAAATACCTGAACGACGGCCAGGCGCGCATTGCCATTCCGGCCGACCTGCCGTCCGATCTGAGCGACGAGGTGCGTGAAGTCGCGCTACAGGCCTATCGCGTACTGGGTTGCGCGGGGCTGTCGCGGGTGGATTTCTTCGTCACCGAGGCGCGGCAAATCATCATCAACGAGGTCAACACCCTGCCGGGTTTCACCTCCATCAGCATGTACCCGAAACTCTGGCAGGCCACAGGCCTTGGCTACCCGCAGCTGATCGATCGCCTGATCGGCCTGGCCCTTGAGCGCGCCGACGAAAACCGCGCGCTGAAAACCGAGGTGGTGCTGTGAAGGTCATCCGTATCGCCGCAGCGCTGTTGATCGGCGCCGATGGCCGGACCCTGCTGGTGCGCAAGCGCGGCACTCAGGCGTTCATGCAACCGGGTGGCAAGATCGACGCGGGTGAAACTGCGGCCGTTGCGTTGGTTCGCGAGCTGCATGAAGAGCTGGGCCTGGTTGTCGCAGCAGAGCAGGCGCAGTTTCTCGGCGAGTTTTCCGCTGTGGCGGCCAATGAGCCGGGGTTTGAAGTGAACTGCCAGTTGTACCGGCTGGACGTGGATCAGAATGTGCTGCCAGCAGCAGAGATCGAGGAAGTCGTCTGGGTCGATGGCGCAAACCTCGACCACCTGCAGCTGGCACCTTTGACGAGGGATTCGATCTTGCCGTTGTATCGCCAGTTGACTGCCTGACGCATAGCTGTAGGAGCGCGCTTGCCCGCGACGGCGGTTTATCTGTGCCAAATGCCGTCACTGGCACACTGCTGTCGCGGGCAAGCGTGCTCCTGCAATGTGGATCTGCTTATCTGACTGCGCTAACACCATCCAGCGTCGAAAACGACGTGTCCTTCGCCGTCAGCAGGAAATCGCGCATGTACGGCGCATCCAGCATGTCTGAGCGGATCGCTGCGTACAGCGTGGCGAACAGCCCTTTCTCACCCAGTCGCTTGGCCTTCACATAGCCCCGTGAGCTGTATTCATGCAGCGCCCAGTGCGGCATCCCACACACGCCGCGGCCACTGGCCACAAGCTGCATCATCATCACTGTCAGCTCCGAGGTGCGAACCTGTGCAGGCTCGATGTCGGCCGGCTCCAGGAACCGCGTGAAGATATCCAGCCGGTCGCGCTCTACCGGGTAGGTAATCAGGGTTTCGCTGATCAGATCCTCCGGCACCACGAACGGCTTGCCCGCCAGCGGGTGCTGATTGGCCACCGCGAGCATGGCTTCGTAGGTGAACAACGGCACATAGGTGATGCCGGGCAGATCCACCGGGTCGGACGTCACCACCAGATCCAGGTCGCCGCGGGCCAAGGCGGGCAGGGGCGCGAAGGCGAAGCCGGAGGCCAGGTCCAGCTCCACCTCAGGCCAGGCATCGCGGAACTGATCGATGGTCGGCATCAGCCACTGAAAGCAGCTGTGACATTCGATCGCCATGTGCAGACGCCCCGCGACGCCCCCGGCCAGACGCGAAATATCCCGCTCGGCGTTACGCAATTGCGGCAGCACCGAATCGGCCAGCTGCAGCAGACGCAGCCCGGCGCTGGTGAAACGCACCGGCTTGGTCTTGCGCACGAACAGCGGCATGCCCATGCGCTCTTCCAGTTCCTTGAACTGGTGAGACAGAGCGGATTGGGTCAGGTGCAGCCGGTCGGCGGCGTCGACCAGGCTGTCCGCCTCGCGCAGGGCATGCAGGGTTTTAAGGTGGCGTATCTCAAGCACCGGGGCGCTCCATGAATAAATTTTGTGATCAACACGAAAACAATGAGTTTGTCTCATGCCGGGGTCAGTGTCGACAATGGCGCCATCTTTTGTAGGAAACGTCATCATGACTCTGGCCCAAAACCTTGAATGTGCGCGTATCGGCGCTGATCGCGAATTGAAGAATGCCCTCCAAGCCTGCTTTAAAGGCGACACCACTCACGACTTCCCGGCCCCGGAATTCACTCGGGATCAGCCCTTGTCGCTCAGCTGGGAACAACTGCTCGACGATGTGCAAGAAGCCCGCGCGCTGGGCCATCAGGTCCAGCCGGTGATCATCGGCCCGCTGACATACCTGTGGTTGGGCAAGGCCAAGGACAACAGCTTCGACAAGCTCGAACTGCTCGACCGCCTGCTGCCGATCTATGGCGAACTGCTCGGGCGTCTGGCCGGGCAGGGCGTTGAATGGGTTCAGATCGAAGAGCCGATCCTCAGCCTGGACCTGCCACAGGACTGGAAAAATGCCTTCGAGCGCGCCTATCACAGCCTGCAATACTCGCCGCTGAAGAAGCTGATCGCGACGTGTTCTGGTGGCCTGGGTGCCAACCTGGGTCTGGCGGTTTCCCTGCCCGTGCAGGGCTTGCACGTCGATCTGCTGCGCGCCCCGGAGCAGGCGCCGACGCTGCTGGACCGCTTGCCAACTTACAAAGTGCTGTCTCTGGAAGGGGTCAATGATCGCAACATCGAGAGCAGCGATCAGGAGACGGCGAACGAGCTGCTCCGCGAAGCGCAACTGCGCTTTGGCGACAACCTGTGGGTGGCAGGTTCGGGTTCGCTCTTGCATAGCCCGGTGAGCCTGAGCGCGGCGTAAATTCCTGCGTCCGGTCGAACTGCGACGCAGACGCGCGTCGCCAGCCATTTTCGACCGCTCAGCTCCCTTCATCAAAATGTCACGCAACTGTGGCAGCGCGCTTTGGAAAACTTCATCAGACTCGCGGCTACTGGGGTTCTGCGTTTCGGTGTTTTCCATGCGGTTTGTATTTTTCCTGGCTGCGCTGTTGTGCAGCTTGCCGTCTTTTGCGGCCTCTCGATGCGATGTCAACGTTCCCACGCAAGTGGCCGAGCTCGATGAAGTGCACCTGGCGTATCAGAGTATCGGTCGTGATTCCGACCCTGCGTTGCTGCTGGTCATGGGCCTTGGCGGGCAGTTGATCCACTGGCCGGACGAGGTCGTCGTTGCCCTGTGCCAGCAAGGGTTTCGGGTGATTCGTTACGACAACCGCGATGTCGGTCTGTCGACCTGGGTGCAGCCGCCTGCAACGGCGAACCTGACCTACGAAGTGCTGCGCTACAAGATCGGCCTGCCGGTGTCGGCGCCGTATTCGCTGACCGACATGGCCCAGGATGCGCTGGGCCTGATGGACACCCTGCACATTCAACACTTTCATGTGTTGGGCGCGAGCATGGGCGGGATGATCGCTCAGCACCTGGCCGACATGGCGCCCAAGCGCGTTGAAAGCCTGACCCTGATCATGACCAGTTCTGGCGCCCCCGGTTTGCCGATGCCAAGCCCTGCGCTGCTGCAATTGCTGGCCCGCCGTGGCGCGCCGGATCGACAAACAGCGCTGGAGCAACAAGCGGACCTGTTGGCGGCGCTGGGCAGCCCGCAAGTCAAGGACGATCGGCAAAAGCTGCTGCAACAAGCGGCGATTGCCTACGACAGGGCGTTCAATCCGGAAGGGGTGAAACGGCAGATTCTCGCGATTCTTGCCGAACCGAGCCGCGTCGAGCTGTTGAACCGCCTGCGTGTGCCAACGCTGGTGGTGCACGGCACCGCCGACCCGCTGCTGCCGGTGATGCACGGCATTCACGTGGCGGCGCACATTCAGGGCAGCCAGTTGAAGCTGATTCCGGGTTTGGCCCATCGTTTTCAGGAGGCGTTCAAGGCGCCGTTGCTGGCGGCGGTGTTGCCATATTTGCGTGAGCACCGCGAGGATATTTCCCACGTTGCTCAGCTTTAGAAAGGCAGCTCCAAGTTGCAAGCCTCAAGCGGCAAGAGGATCCTAGGCGAACCTTCGATCAACTTTAAGCTTGAAACTTGTAGCTTGAAACTGCCATTAAGAGGCTGCCATGAGCACTGCGCTGAAAATCGATTTCATCTCCGACGTTTCCTGCCCCTGGTGCATCATCGGCCTGCGGGCGCTGGATCAGGCGCTTGAGCATCTGGGGGATGAAGTCCAGGCGCAGATCCACTTTCAGCCGTTCGAACTGAACCCGAAAATGGGCCCGGAGGGGCAGGAAATCTTCGAGCACATCTCGGAAAAGTACGGCTCCACCCGCGAGCAGTATCAAGCCAACGCCGAGAACATTCGTCAGCGCGGCGCCGAGCTGGGCTTTGTGTTCACGCAAGGCGAGCGGCGAATCTACAACACCTTTGATGCTCATCGTCTGCTGCATTGGGCAGCGCTTGAGGGCAAGCAACAGCCACTCAAGGAAGCGCTGTTCACGGCCTATTTCAGTCAGCACGCCGATGTCTCTTCTCACAAAGTTCTGGCCGACATCGCCCAGAAAGTCGGCCTGGATCGCGTGCGCGCTGAGGCGGTTCTCAGCTCCGGCGAGTACACCG
>CAURWS010000139.1:0-8094 GCA_963528485.1 uncultured Pseudomonas sp.
CCGTCGATCAACGTGCCTAGCCCCATGCCGGACGGGCCGGTGGTGAGGTCGATGAGCACGGCGAACAGCAGCAAGACCACAAGAATCGCCAGCAGCCAGAAACGCCGCGCCAGCAAACGGCGGTAGCCTTGGCTCGCGGCTTCAAGCCCTGCCGGAGCAACCTCGGGCAGGGGGTGGGCTTGGGAAGTCACTTCGGTTGATCGATCCAGTATTGACCGGCCAGCGGCGTGTCGAGGAACTGCTTGTTCATCTCGGCCATGGTCTGCTGCGGATCAAGGTCCTTGAACTTGGCCGGGTTGATCCATTTGGCCAGGGCTTCAATCGCCAGAATGTTGTACGGCGAGTTGTAGAAGTCGTGCCACAGGCCGTGAGCCTGACCTTCGCGAATCGGCCGCAGGTCCTTGAATTCAGGGCGCGCCAGCACCTTCGCAAACGCGGCTTGCGCAGGCGCCGGCTGCACACCGGCACCCAACAACAGGCCTGGTTCGTGATTGCCCGTGGCGATGTAAACGTCAGGGTCGGCCTTGAGCGCGTACTCGACGCTCACGTCGCCCAGCGCACCCGGCACCACGCCTTCGGCGATGTTGCGACCACCCACCAGCTTGATCACCTCACCCAGACCGCTCTTACCCGTGGTGTGCCCCGGCGCCTGCCAGGCACCGGCCAGCAGCTCAAGGAAAACGCTTGGACGCTGGCTGTCATCGACCTTGCCCACGGTGTCGATCACGCGCTTGAGGTGCTGATCGTAGAAATCGATGAACGCCGCCGCTTGCTTGTCACGCCCCAACGCACGGCCCAGCGCCATCATGCTGGTGCGGGTGCCTTCGATGGGCTTGATGCGAAAGTCGACGAACAACACCGGGATGCCCGCTGCTTCCAGGGTGTCGGCCACCGGGCTGTGCTCGGTCGGGCCATGGCCGGAAATGCTGAACACCGCCAGATCAGGTTTCAGGCTGAGGATTTCTTCAGCGCTGACGCTCTGCTCCGACGCTTGGCCGATCAAAGGGATTTTGCTGACTTCGGGGAATTTTGCAGCGTAGGCGTTATAGGTGTTGGGGTCGAGCTTCTTCAGGTCGGCCTGCCAGCCGACGATGCGCTTGAACGGCGCCTCACGGTCGAGCAGGGCGAACACGGAAATCAGCCGCCCCTCGCCCAGCACCACGCGCTGAACGTGGTCGGACACCTCGACCTTGCGGCCAAGCACGTCGGTGACTTCTCTGGCCGAGGCCGTGGATATCTGGCCCAGGCAGGCGCCAAGCAACAGGGCCAGCGCAACGGCGACCCGCATCGAGAAAGGTTTGAACACGCACGTCTCCAGATTACAATGACTCGCATTTACACCGGCCAGTTTAAAGAGCCGCCCGGTCCAGGACGGCCCGACTTTGTATTGGCGATGCAGGAAAACGCCGCACACAACATTCCATTACATTTGCCCCGCCCGGCCGTCGGCTTTTCGGATACGAGAGCCTGGGCAACACTGCGCGGGGCGATTTTTGGGCAGGGCTGCCACTTCACCGCGCTACCGACACAGGCACGACGTCCTTTATGTCCAAGCAAGATCATGTGTTGATCGTCGATGACGATCCGGAAATCCGCCAACTGCTCGCCGAGTACCTGCGCGATGCGGGCTATCAGACGTCCACCGCCTGCGACGGCAAGGAAATGCGTCGACGCCTGGAGCTGAACGTCGTCGACCTCATCGTGCTGGACCTGATGCTGCCGGGCGAAGACGGCCTGACGCTGTGCCGGGAGCTGCGCACCACCTCCAACATTCCGGTGATCATGCTGACCGCGCGCGGCAGCCTGATCGATCGCATCGTGGGGCTTGAAATCGGCGCCGACGATTATCTGCCCAAGCCGTTCGACCCTCGCGAGCTGTTGGTGCGCATCAAAGTGGTGTTGCGCCGGGTGCAGAGCTTTCCCGAGCGCGCGCGGGTCGACGAGACGCCTTATGTGATGTTCGATGGCTGGAAACTCGACACCCGGGCGCGGCAAATTCTCACCCCCGAAGGGCTGGTGATCAGCCTCGGCAACTCGGATTACCGCGTGCTGCGCCTGCTGCTGCAACACCCCAATCGCCCGCTGAGCCGGGACTTTCTGCTCAATCATGTGTTCGAGAAAAACAGCACGCCGTTCGATCGCTCCATTGATGTCTGCGTCAGCCGCCTGCGCCAGCAGCTCGACCCCAAGCTGATCAAGACCGTGCGCAACGAAGGCTACATGCTGACCGCGAGCGACGTGGTCCCGTCCTCATGAGGCTATGGCCGCACACGCTGTACGGGCGCCTGGTGATCATTCTGGTCAGCGGCATGATCGCCGCGCAGATCGCCACCAGCAGCATCTGGTACGACGTGCGCCACAGCCAGGTGCTGGAAATCCCCACGCGCCTGATCGCCAGCCGCCTGGCCGATATCGTGCGGGTCATCAGCCTCGAACCGACCCACACCAACGGCTTCATCGGCCACCTCAACACCGCCGATTTTCGCCTGCAATTCATCGACGCCCCCACCTCGCGCACCGAAATACTGAGCAGCGCGGACCTCGCCACCGAACGCCTGCTGCACAACGTGATCGAGCAGCGCACGGGGATTTCCAGCGACCTGCGCCTGCTGCACCTGTCGCTGCTCGATGACCAGGGCAACGCCGCCGGCATGAGCACGCTGTTCGGCGCGAGCCCTGCGGCCGGTATGTTCAACATTGAGCTGAAATTGCCGGACGGCCGCTGGCTGCAGGTTCGCGCCCGCGAAGATCAGGGCTGGACCAGCCTGACCCCGGTGCAGGTGATGTTCGATTATTTCCTGCGGATTTATCTGGTGCGCATCGTCCTTCTGGCGATCATCGTGCTGCTGGCGGTGCGCCTGGCCATTCGCCCGCTGACCCAGCTGACCAACGCCGCCCAGGCCCTGGGCCGGGACATCAAGCGCCCGCCACTGGCTGTCGACGGGCCGCTGGAGGTGCGTCGCGCCGCACGCGCGTTCAACAGCATGCAGCAGCGACTGATCAACAACCTGCGCGAGCGCACGCGTTTTCTTGCCGCCATCTCCCACGACCTGCGCTCGCCGATCACGCGCCTGCGTCTGCGCACCGAAATGCTGGCCGACGAAACGGCCAAGGAGCGCTTTCGCAAGGATCTGGAAGACATGGAAAACATGGTCGCCTCGACCCTGGAGTTCGTCAGCAGCGGCGAGGTCAACGAGCCTCGGCAGAACGTCGACATCAATGCCCTGCTGCACAGTCTGCAGGCGAACTTCGAGGACATGAATGCGCAGGTCACCCTGCACGGCTCAGCATCGCAACCGCTGGCGGCCTATTCACGCAGCCTGAAACGTTGCGTGCAGAACCTGCTGGAAAACGCCATTCGCTACGGGCATCGAGCGGATATCTTCATCGAGGATCAGCCCGAGCGGCTGCGCATCGTCATCGCCGATCAAGGTCCGGGAATTCCGGAGGATCAGCTGGAGCAGGTGGTCGAGCCGTTCTTCCGGCTGGAAAGCTCGCGCAATGCGGGAACCGGGGGTTATGGATTGGGGCTGAGCATCGCCCACACCGTGGCGGCGGCCCACGAGGGGCGTTTGCAATTGCGCAATCGCGAGGGTGGCGGGCTGGAGGCGATTCTGGATTTACCGAGGGTTTGAGACACCACCGCTCGCAGGAGCGCGCTTGCCCGCGAAGACATTCGTTCAGATACACCTTTGTTATCTGACACGACACACCGCGGGCAAGCGCACTCCTACAGATCGAAGCTACCGCTGCTATTGGATTTCATCCGGCTTGACGATCACCCAGTTCTTGTCCGCCGTCACCGGCAACCCTTCCTTGGCCTGCGCTTCGGCGTTGGTCTTCATCATGCCGTTGAGCTGGGTCATGTATTTGTCCTTGCGGTTGACCCACAGGTGCACGCCGCCCTTGGCGACATCGACGCTGTGAAACAGCATGTAACCATCGCTGCTCGGGGTGTCGCCGCCCACCAGCACCGGTTTCTTCCATTGGTCGATGTAGGTCAGGATCGCCGCCTGCTTGCCCGCCATCCAGGTCGCCGGGGTCCACAGGTACGGGGTCAGCTCAAGATTGAGGTTGGCCTTCTCGTCGTATTTACCCGCTGAGATCTGCTTGCGCGCGGTGGTCAACTCGCCGGTTTCGCGGTTCTTCAACAGCGTGGTCACGCCGATGACGTTCTGCGGTTTGACGTTGTAGCCGTACTTCGGATCGGAGGCGACCATGCGCACCAGCTCTTCAGAGGCGGCGGTCATCACGTAGACCTCGATGCCGTTTTCCATCAGTTTGTTGTACAGCTCGGCCTGGCCGGTGAAGACCTTCGGCGGCTGCACTTCGATGGTCTTGACCACGTCGCCTTCGTAATAGGTGCTCGGCACCGGCTTGCCCGACGCCATCAGCTCGTCGACGTAGCCCTTGAGCTCCTTGAGGGTGAAGCCGGAGAACACCTGCGCGACCCATGGGTAGCAAACCATGTCGTCGATTTCGCAGAGGCGGTAGTAGTAGCTGAACAGGCTTTCCTTGTGTTCAGCGGTGTCCTTGAACGGAATCAGCTTGAGCGAAGGATCGAGCTTTTCGCGGGTGATCAGCCCTTTGTTTTCCATGTACGGCAACAGGGACTCTTCCAGATCGTAGCGATAGCTGGTGTTGTCCATGTCGAAAACGGCGAAGTTACCCTTGTTGGCGTTTGCCGCGATCATGGCGTTGAGCTGCTTGGCCGCAGGCTCGGGCCAGTGCTTGAGTTCCGTGGAAAACGCCTGCCCGGCAAGGCCCAGACAGAGCGCAGCGGCCAACAGTTTTGGTGCGAGCTTCATAACGGTGTCCTCCCCTTTATCAGTTCGAGGCTGGACCGTAACAAAAAGCCATTACTGTTTTAATGCGTCAGCGACCGTGCGCGTTCTGATGGCGTCACGTTGCGAACTATTCGCGACAGATGACACAAAAGCGACATTCTTGTTACAGGAAAAAGCGTCGCGAGCAAGCTCATTCCTACAGGATCTACGCAAACTCTGTAGGAGTGAGCTTGCTCGGAATTGCTGTTTAACGGCGTTCCCACACCTCAAAGGTGTAAGCAGGTTTGTCATCCACAGCCGGGTTTTCCACGTTGGAAACCAACTGCCACCGCGCCTGATCGAACTCCGGAAACCACGCATCACCCTCAGGGCTCAATGCAACGCGAGTCAGATACAGACGATCTGCCTGCGCCAACCCTTGCGCATACAACTGCGCGCCGCCAATCAGCATCACTTCGCTGACACCCTGCTCGGTCGCCCACTGCTCTGCACGCTCGACAGCGGCCTCCAGCGAGGTGAAGACTTCCGCGCCTTCCAGCTTCAGGTCAGCCTGGCGAGTGACCACGATGTTCAGTCGGCCCGGCAGCGGACGGCCCAGCGAATCCCAGGTCTTGCGACCCATGATGATCGGCTTGCCCAGAGTGGTGGCCTTGAAGTATTTGAAATCCCCCGGCAGATGCCAGGGCATGGAATTGTCGACGCCGATGACCCGGTTTTCACCGAGCGCGGCAATCAGGCTGAGGGGGAGATGTTTTTTCATGGCGGCGAGGATAGCAGTACACATGTTCACATGTATGCACGGAGAAAGATGATCCTGTAGCAGTGAGCTTGCTCGCGATGGCGGTTGTCCAAGCACCACGAACCGCTTGTCTGCGCGATTGCGGCCTAACGGTTATGCTCACTTCTGATTTCACCAACGAGACGCCGCGTGACTGCACTGACTCCCCTCGATGAACTATGGCTGACCGAAGCGGTGCGTCTGCGCGAGCAACACGCAGGCCCCTTGGACGACGACGAGGCCAGCCGCCGCGCCCGCGCCACAGCGGGCGATTTGCTGACCCGCACCAAGAACCGCGCCCTGTGGCTGGCCGAACGCGATGGCATGCTCGCCGCCTTGGGCCACTGGAAACAGGGCGCGCGTCTGTCGCTGATCCTGCTGGCGATCTTCGCCGTAGTCAGCGGCGCGGGACTGGCCTTCGCCGCACTGGGCGATGGGCAAACGCCGGTCAACGTGTTCTGGGCCTTGGGCAGCCTGCTCGGCCTGAACGTGATTCTGCTGATCAGCTGGGCGCTGGGCCTGTTGTTCGCAGGCGAAAGCGCCGCCAGCCTGGGCCGTTTGTGGTTGTGGCTCAGCGAAAAGCTCGCCCGCGATGCTCAGGCCGCGCAACTGGCGCCCGCCCTCATCTTGTTGCTGCAACGCAAACGCCTGAACCGCTGGGTACTCGGCACCTGCGTCAACGGCCTGTGGCTGTTGGCCCTGCTCAGCGCCCTGACGTTGCTGCTGTTGCTGATGGCCACACGGCGCTACGGCTTCGTCTGGGAAACCACGATCCTGGGCAGCGACACCTTCGTCAGCCTCACCCAAGGCCTCGGCACCCTGCCCTCGCTGCTGGGCTTCAGCGTGCCGAGCGAAGACATGATCCGCGCCAGTGGCGACAGTGCGCTGGTGATCGAAAACGCCCGGCAGGCTTGGGCTGCGTGGCTGGTGGGCGTGCTGGTGGTGTACGGCATCCTGCCACGCTTGGTGCTGACGTTGCTGTGCTTTGGACGCTGGCGCGCGGGTCGCAAACATCTGGCGCTGGACCTGAGCGAGCCTGGTTTCGTTGAGCTGCGCGAGCGGCTGATGCCGAGCAGCGAACGTCTGGGCATCAATGACGCTGCACCTGCGCAGCTGCATCAGGTGCAGGCCGGCGCCTCGTCCATTGAAAGCGAAGGCGCGCTGCTGGTGGCGATCGAGCTGGACGACCAACGCCCCTGGCCGCCGAACCTGCCGCAAAGCGTGGCCGACGCCGGCATTCTCGACAGCCGAGAGTCGCGCCGCACCCTGCTCGATCAGTTGACCCGTTACCCGCCTGCGCGCCTGGCCATCGCCTGCGATCCGCGCCGCTCGCCGGATCGGGGCAGCCTTGCGCTCATCGCAGAACTCGCCCGGTGCGCGGCAGCCACGCGCATCTGGCTGCTGCCCGCACCAGGCGGCGATGCGTTGGACGCCGATCGCCTGAGCGACTGGCACATCGCGCTGCAGCAGCTGGACCTCAAATGGGCCGACAGCGCGCCGCTGACCTGGCTGGAGACCGGACATGAGTGATCAAAAAAGCCATCGCCCGCTGAAACTGGCCGTCGTCGGGCACACCAATGTCGGCAAGACCTCCTTACTGCGCACGCTGACCCGTGATGTCGGGTTCGGCGAGGTCTCCCATCGTCCGAGCACCACCCGGCATGTCGAGGGCGCGCGGCTGTCGGTGGACGGCGAGGCCCTGCTGGAGTTGTACGACACGCCCGGTCTGGAAGACGCCATCGCCCTGCTCGACTTTCTGGAACGGCTGGATCGCCCCGGCGAGCGCCTCGACGGCCCGGCGCGGCTGGCGCGCTTTCTTGAGGGCAGCGAAGCCCGCCAGCGTTTCGAGCAGGAGGCCAAGGTGCTGCGCCAGCTGCTGGCGTCGGACGCCGGCCTTTACGTGATCGACGCCCGCGAACCGGTGCTCGCCAAGTACCGCGACGAACTGGCCGTGCTCGCCAGCTGCGGCAAACCGCTATTGCCGGTGCTGAATTTCGTCAGCAGCTCGCAGCATCGCGAACCCGATTGGCGCGAGGCCCTCGCCCGCCTCGGCCTGCACGCACTGGTGCGGTTTGACAGCGTGGCGCCGCCGGAAGATGGCGAGCGTCGGCTGTATGAAAGCCTGGCGCTGCTGCTGGAAACTTCACGCGGGCAACTGGAGCGGCTGATTGTCGATCAACAGGCCCAGCGCGAAGTGCGTCGACACAGCGCAGCGCGCCTGATTGCCGAATTGCTGCTCGACTGCGCGGCCTGTCGGCGCAGCGTTGCGACCGAGGCCAATCAGGTGCAGGCGGCTATCGAGGATTTGCGCAAGTCGGTGCGTCAGCGCGAGCAGCGTTGTGTCGAGGCCCTGCTCAAGCTGTACGCCTTTCGCCGCGAGGACGCCTCGGCCAGTGATCTGCCGTTGCTCGACGGACGCTGGGGCGATGACCTGTTCAACCCCGAAACCCTGAAGCTGCTGGGCGTGCGCGTTGGCAGTGGCATTGCGGCGGGTGCTGCGGCGGGTGCGGGCGTGGATTTGCTGGTCGG
>CAURWS010000140.1:0-8005 GCA_963528485.1 uncultured Pseudomonas sp.
CGCTGATGCAACGCCAGCAGCTGTTTTCGCGCTTCGAAGGCGCGCAGCTGGACGACGCCCTGCGCACCAGCGACAAGTTCGACATCCGCACCGTTGACGCCTACGGCTTGTTCGACAAGGACCTCAAACCCATCAGCGGGCCGGTGAACAGCATTCCCGACGGTTTGAGCCTCAACGGCCAGATTCAGGAACTCGACACCTGCATCGACTCCGACGACCCCAATTTGCCCCGCGCCAGTTGCGACGCCGTGGCCATTCACACCATGGACGACCGCTGGCTGATCCTGGTGCGTGACAACGGCTCGCTGTTCGCCGTGACCACGCTGATCCTGCGCGCCTTGCTGTGGGGCATCTCGCTGACCATCATTCCCGGCGCGTTCGGCTGGCATCTGCTGCGCCAGCGGCCGCTGCGGCGTATCGGCGAGATTCAGGCCAGCGCCGAGGCCATCGTCACGGGGGACCTGACCAGGCGCCTGCCGGTCTCTGATCGGCGCGACGAAATCGACATGCTGGCCGACATCGTCAACGCCATGCTCGATCGTATCGAACGCCTGATGAACGAGGTCAAGGGCGTCTGCGACAACATCGCCCACGACCTGCGCACCCCGCTGACCCGCCTGCGCGCGCAGCTGTACCGCATCCAGCAGCAATCGCCGGAAGACTCGCCCCAAGGTGAACAGATGGCCCAGGTAATCGCCGACGCCGACACCCTGATGGCGCGTTTTCGCGGATTGCTGCGGATTTCCGAGCTGGAAGACCATCAGCGTCGCTCGGCCTTTGGCCAGCTCGACCCCATGCCGCTGCTGCAGGAGCTTCACGACTTTTATATGCCACTGGCTGAAGAAGGCCGGGTGTCGCTGCAACTGAAAATCGCCGAACACTTGCCGCCGCTGGTGGGCGACCGCGCGCTGTTGTTCGAGGCGTTGTCGAACCTGCTGAGTAACTCGATCAAATTCACCCCACCCGGCGGCCAGGTGCTTATGATCGCCCGCGCCGAGGGCGAAACCACCTTCCTCGAAGTCCAGGACACCGGCCCCGGCATCCCCGACGCCGAACGCGAAGCGGTGTTCAAACGCTTCTACCGTAGCGAAACCGGCAACCAGCAAAGCGGCTTCGGCCTGGGGCTGTCCATCGTCGCGGCCATCGTCAACCTGCACGGCTTCAAGCTGCGCATCGGCAACAGCCCTTCGGGCGGCGCGAGCCTGGTGCTCGAGTGTCGGCAGGTGTTGGCGTTGGGGTGAGACGACAGTGCTGGTTCATGCTGCCTCGCTTACCCGTCGGTGCCTTGCATCTGCAGCAATCGCATCAATCGCTTTTGATTCTGCCCGGCGGGCGTAGGAGCATGTCGCCTGAGAGACTCTGGGCAACAAAAAAAGCCCACGACCTTCCAGCCGTGGGCTTCAACAAATGACGTTGGAGAAGGGAGGTCTGTCCTCATCCTGGCATGCAGGTGAAATCCTTGCTCTGGCCCAGCTGATTGCCGTGGGCGTCTTCGAGCTTGACGCTGTACTCATCGCCCAGGCTCGACTCTACCAGCTTGTACTGCTCGCCGGCCTTGAACTGGTTGAACCTGATACTCGCCTCGCAGGTCATCTGGTCGTCATTGTTACCGGCGCCTTCAACGATCAGGTTCACATCGAGTTTATGCGCGCCGGGTTTGACGTCGAAGTAGCGGCCGTCATTGAGGCGCTTGCCGTCCACGTCTTCTGCCATCAATACGCCAGAAGGTTCCTCCTGCAGGCCGATCCACGCCTCGGTCGGGTCGGCTTTGGGCATGGGGCCGGCGCAGGCGGAAAGAACAGCCACCAGACCCAGCATGGGGACGAGCAACAGTGATTTGGCGTTCATGGTGTAAACCTCAAGTGTGAGAAAAAGTCCCTGTGGCGCAGGGTGAATTCCGAGAACTCAAGGCTGCTCGCCGCCCCCATGAACAACAAATGAATACCCCATGAAAGCTCCTTGTGCGCTGGACTAACGATTTGTTCATCTGGCCGAAAGCTGCCTGTTAGGTCCCCTTCCCAAGACTGCGCTGATTCGAAATGGGAGGTTTCCGGCATGCTCGGGCTGGTCAAGACTGCATTGCTCAAGCCATACACGTTCATCGTGTTGGCGATTTTCATCTGTATCGTGGGGCCGATGGCGGCCGTGAAGACGCCCACCGACGTGTTCCCCGACATCGGTATTCCGGTGGTGGCGGTGGTCTGGCAGTACGCCGGGTTATCGCCCGACGCCATGGCCGGTCGGGTGATCTACACCTATGAGCGCTCGCTGAGCACCACGGTCAACGACATCGAACACATCGAGTCGCAATCCTTGCCGGGCATGGGGATCGTCAAGATCTTCTTCCAGCCGGGGGTCGACATCCGCACCGCCAACGCCCAAGTGACAGCGGTTTCACAAACCGTACTCAAACAGATGCCTGCGGGCATCACCCCGCCGCTGATCCTCAATTACAGCGCCTCGACGGTGCCGATCCTGCAAATGGCCTTTTCCAGCCCAACGCTGTCGGAAGCGCGGATTCGCGACCTGGTGCAGAACAGCATTCGCCTGCCCCTGAGCGCCGTGCCGGGCCTGGCAATGCCGACGCCGATGGGCGGCAAGCAACGGCAGATCACCCTCGACCTCGACCCGCAGGCGCTGGCCGCCAAAGGCCTGTCTGCCCAGGATGTCGGCAACGCGCTGGCCGCGGGCAACCAGATCATTCCGGTGGGCACGGCGAAGATGGGCACCGATGAATACACGGTGCTGCTGAACAACAGCCCACAGGCCATCGACGAGCTCAACGACCTGCCGATCAAGACCGTCGACGGCGCGCTGATCACCATCGGCCAGGTGGCCCACGTGCGTGACGGCTCGCCGCCGCAGACCAACATCGTGCGGGTGGACGGACGTCGCGCGGTGCTGATGCCGGCCTTGAAGAACGGCAACATCTCGACCCTGTCGATCGTCGACGACATCCGCAACATGCTGCCGCTGATCAACGAAACCCTGCCGCCGGAGCTCAAGACCTCGCTACTCGGCGACGCCTCGGTATTTGTAAAAGAGTCGGTGGGCAGCGTGGCGCGGGAAGGCATCATTGCCGCGTTGCTGACCAGCGTAATGATCCTGCTGTTTCTCGGCAGCTGGCGTTCGACGCTGATCATCGCCGCGTCCATTCCGCTGGCCGTGCTGTCGGCCATCGCCCTGCTCTCGGTCACCGGGCAAACCCTCAACGTCATGACCCTCGGCGGGCTGGCGCTGGCGGTGGGGATTCTGGTGGACGACGCCACGGTGACCATCGAGAACATCAACTGGCACCTGGAACAAGGCAAGGCGGTGAAGGACGCGATCATGGATGGCGCCAGGCAGATCGTCGGCCCGGCGTTCGTCTCGCTGCTGTGCATCTGCATCGTGTTCGTGCCGATGTTCATGCTGCAGGGCATCGCCGGTTACCTGTTCCGGCCGATGGCTCTGGCGGTGATCTTCGCCATGGGCAGCTCGTTCCTGCTGTCGCGCACACTGGTCCCGACCCTGGCGATGTTTCTGCTCAAGCCTCATGTGCTGGAAACCGGCCCGGGCCATCATCCCGAGGACGCTTTCATCAATCACCACGAAGGCGATCAGCACGGCCGTCAGCGCAACGCGATCCTGCGCGCTGCACTGAGCTTTCAGCAGGGTTTCGAGAAGCGTTTCTCGGCGATTCGCGACGTCTATCACGGGCTGCTGGGCCTGGCGCTGAAGCGCCGCAAGGCATTTCTGCTAGGGTTCCTGACCTGCGTGCTGGCCAGCTTTGCCTTGCTGCCGAGCCTGGGTGAAGACTTCTTCCCGGCCACTGATGCAGGCGCGCTGTCGATGCACGTACGCCTGCCGCTGGGCACGCGGATCGAGGAAAGCGCCGCTGACTTCGACCGCATCGAGCAACGGATTCGCGAAATCATTCCCGCCAATGAACTGGACACCGTGATCGACAACATCGGCAACCCGCTGAGCGGTATCGACATGGCCTACAGCAGCAGCGGCACCATCGGCCCGCAGGACGGCGACATTCAGGTCACCCTCAAGGAAGGCCATGCGCCGACCGCCGATTACGTCAAACGTCTGCGCGAAGCCCTGCCACAAAGCTTCCCCGGCAGCCAGTTCGCCTTCCTGCCCGCCGACATCAGCAGCCAGATTCTCAACTTCGGCAACCCAGCGCCGCTGGACCTGAAGATCTCCGGCCCCAATGGCGACGCCAACCGCGCCTACGCGCTGGAACTGCAACGTCGCCTGCAACATGTGCCCGGCATCGCCGACCTGCGCATTCAGCAGTCCACCGGTTACCCGTCACTGCAAGTCAACGTGGATCGACTGCGCGCCAAGCAACTGGGCATCACTGAAAAAGACGTGACCACCAGCCTCGGCGCCTCCCTGGCCGGGACCTCGCAGGTGGCGCCGACCTACTGGCTGAACCCGAAAAACGGTGTGTCCTACTCAGTGGTCGCGGCCACCCCGCAATACCGTCTGGACAGCCTGCCCACCCTGGAAGCCCTGCCGATTACCGGCAGTGACGGGCAGTCGCAGATCCTCGGCGGCGTGGCGACGATCAAGCGCGTCGACAGCCCGGCGGTGGTCACCCACTACAACATCGAGCCGACCCTGGACCTGTTCGCCAACGTGCAGGGCCGTGACCTGGGTGGCGTGGCCAAGGATGTGCAGAAGGTCATCGACGACACCGCGCACCTGCGGCCCAAAGGCACGGTGGTCAGCCTGCACGGCCAGATCGACGCGTTGCACGAAGCCTTCAGCGGCCTCAGTTTTGGCCTGCTCGGCGCGGTGGTGCTGATCTACCTGCTGATCGTCATCAACTTCCAGTCGTGGATCGACCCCTTTGTGATCATCACCGCATTGCCTGCGGCGCTGGCCGGGATCGTCTGGATGCTGTTCCTCAGCGGCACCTCGCTGTCGGTGCCGGCACTGACCGGCGCGATTCTGTGCATGGGCGTAGCGACTGCCAACTCGATTCTGGTGGTCAGCTTCTGCCGCGAGCGCCTGGCCGAACACGGCGACGCCCTCCTCGCCGCGCTGGAAGGTGGCTACACCCGCTTCCGCCCGGTGTGCATGACCGCTCTGGCGATGATCATCGGCATGCTGCCGCTGGCCATCTCCCAGGAACAGAACGCCCCGCTGGGCCGCGCGGTGATCGGCGGGTTGATCCTCGCCACCACCGCCACGCTGCTGTTCGTGCCCGTGGTGTTCAGCCTCGTACACCGTCACTCCAAACCCACCTCTGTCATTACCTCTGCCAGCGCTATCGATGGAGAAACACCCCATGTCGTCTGAAAACGCCCCTTCGCGCAAACGCCTGATGCTCACCGGCGTCGGTGGTCTGACCCTGGCGGCGCTACTTGTCGTCAACGGCCTGGCCGCCCGCACCCGCCACGAACATGATGTCGCTGCCTGGACCGAAAGCCAGTCGGTGCCGGTCGTCACCGTGGTATCGCCGTCGCAGAACGCTCAAGGCGACACCCTGCAATTGCCCGCGCGCCTCGACGCCTGGAGCAAGGCCTCGATCAACGCACGGGTCAGCGGCTACCTGAAAGACTGGGCCGCCGACATCGGCACTCAGGTCCAGGCCGGCCAGGTGCTTGCCCACATCGACAGCCCCGAGCTGGACCAGCAACTGGCGCAAACCCGCGCGCATCTGGCCCAGCAACAGGCCCAGGCGCGCATCGCCCAGACCACCGCCGAACGCTGGCAGCACTTGCTGGCCACGCACTCGGTGTCGCAACAGGAAGTGGATGAGAAAGCCTCCGCCGCCACCGCTGCCAAGGCTGATATACAGGCCGCCGAAGCGGACTACCAGCGCCTCACAGATCTGGCGGCCTACAAGACCATTCGCGCGCCGTTCAGCGGCACCATCACCGCGCGCAACACCGACATCGGCCAGCTGATCAAGGCCGACGATGGCGGCGGCACACCGTTGTTCAGCATGGCCGACACCCATCGCCTGCGCCTGTACGTGCCGATTCCGCAGAACTACGCCAGCGTCATCCACCCCGGCATGCAGGTGCAATTGAGCGTGCCCGAGCACCCCGCACAAACCTACAAGGCCACGCTGTTGGGCGACTCCACTGCCGTCGACCCGCGCTCTGGCACGTTGCTGGCGCAGTTCGTCGCCGATAACCCCGACGGCGCCCTGCTGCCCGGCGATTACGCCGATGCAACCCTGCCTGTTGCGGCCGGCAGCCATGGCGTGAGCATCCCCGCCAGTTCGTTGATTTTCCGCGCCAAAGGCACGCAGGTCGCGACCATGGACAGCGCCGGTCACGTGCACCTGCGCAACATCCACATCGCGATGGATCTGGGCGATCGGTTGGTGATCGATCAGGGCTTGCAGGCGTCCGACAAGGTCATCGACAACCCGCCCGACGCCCTGCGTGAAAACGATTCCGTGCAACTGGCCGACGCAGGAGGTGTGCATGCGCCCAAGGCTTAATGGTCTGGCCCTGGCGCTGGTCGTCGCAGGAACGCTGACCTTGCAAGGCTGCTCGCTGACGCCGACCTATCACGCGCCAAGCGTGCCGCTGCCTGAGCATTACAAGGAAGACGCCGGCCCCTGGCACCCGGCGCAACCCGCCGATCAGTTGCAGGCCCAGTGGTGGCAGGTGTTCGGCGACACGCAGCTCGACGACCTGCAACAACAGCTGCTCAAGGCCAACCCTGACCTGGCCGCCGCCCTCGCCCACTACGACGCATCGGTGGCCTACGCCAGCCAGTTGCACGCCGGGCTGTTCCCGCAGATCAACGCCAGCGTGGCGCCGTTGCGTCAGCGCCAGTCGGATCGCAGGCCCTTGCGTGGCGACACCCAGCCTTCGGTCTATAACAGCGACACGGCAGGCTTCAGCCTGAGTTTCGATCCCGATCTGTGGGGCAAGATTCGCAATCAGGTCGCTGCCGGTGACGCCCAGGCCCAGGCCTCGGCAGATGACCTTGCGGTTGCACGCCTGAGCCTGCAAAAGCAGCTGGCGACGCTGTATGTGCAAGCCCGTGGACTGGATGCCCAGAGCCGTATCCTCAAGACCTCGCTGGACGATTACACCCAGGCCCTGCAACTGACCCGCGACCGCTATGAAGGCAAGATCGCCTCAGAACTGGACCTCACTCGCGCCCAGAGCCAACTGGCCGAAGCCCAGGCGCAACTGGACGACGTGAAGGCCCAAAGCAACCTAAGCGAGCACGCCATCGCCGAGTTGGTGGGTGTGTTGCCGAGCGACTTCACGCTGGTGCATGACGCCGAACCGCTGAAGCAACCCGAGATCCCGCAAGCCCTGCCGGGCCGTCTGTTGCAACAACGACCCGACATCGCGGCCGCCGAGCGTCGTGTGTTCGCCGCCAACGCCAACATCGGCGTCGCCAAGGCCGCGTGGTACCCGGATTTCAGCCTGACCGGCCTGCTCGGTGGGCAGACCCAAGGCAGCGGAAACCTGCTGGCGGCGGCCAATCGGTATTGGGCGCTGGGCCCGCTGGTGAACCTGCCGATCTTCGACGCCGGACGCCGCAGCGCCAACGAGCGACAGGCCAAGGCCGAGTTCGAAGAAGCCGCCGCGCAATACCACAGCCAGGTGCTCAAGGCGGTGCGCGAGGTGGAAGACAATCTGGGGCAATTGCGCGATCTGCAGCAGGAATCCCGGGATCAACAAGCCGCCGTCGACGCCGCCCACAGCGCCGAACAGATGGCGAACAGCAGTTATGAAGCGGGGGCGGTGAATTATCTGGATGTGGTGACCGCGCAGACCACGGCGTTGCAGGCACAGCGACGGTTGCAGGAGGTGGATACCAGCCGGTTGCAGGCCAGTGTCGGGTTGGTGGTGGCGTTGGGTGGGGGGTGGAAATCCGGGAGCGGCTCAACCAAGCTGTAGCAGCCAAATCGCGGTCTCACTGTAACAGTCCAGCTTGACGGCGGTCGTGACTCAAGGACGCCACCGCCGGCAAGCCGTGCAGCAGAGGGCTGGTGCTCACACTGTTCCTGCCCCGCGTTGTGTGATAT
>CAURWS010000141.1:0-7915 GCA_963528485.1 uncultured Pseudomonas sp.
ATGTAGTCCTGCATTTGCGTGCTGTAATCGGCCCACAACTGCGCCAGTTTGCCGATGGGGTCTTCGTCGGCCCAGTCGACCCGCAGATCGACGATCGGCCAGGTCAGCTCGCCGACCACCACCATTGCCGCCGAGTGTACAGGGCCCGCTTCGCCTCCGGCGGCGACTGCGGCCTGCATCGCCGCGATCAAACGATCCGCCAGTTGCCCACCACTGTTTTCGAAGGTCTGCACCAGCGTCTCGATCACTGCCCGATCCGCCAGCATGTTGCCTGCGCCGACGCATTGCTCGCCGGCCACGGCGTTGTGGGTGCCGAGGGTTTCGCTACCGCTGAAGTGCGCGGTGCGGCCCAGATGGTCGATGGCCGTCAACTGACGAAACTGGCTGTAGCCATTGCTGGTCAGGGCCTTGTCCAGCGCTTCGGCGGGGGACAGGCCGTTTTCCAGTTGATCGAGCACGTGAGGACCAAGGGCGGGGAGGGTGATGTTCTGTGTGGCCACCGCGCCCACGCCGGGGCGCAGCCAGGGGCATCGGGCGCCCACGGCAATGCTGGAGGAGCTGATGGCGATGCCCAGTTGTCCGGTTTCGGCGCAATGGCCGACGATTGAAAACGTCATGGTGAATATCCTGTTTCGGCCTGACCTGCCATCCGCCGCCCGAACAGCGCGTAGGACGCTGCCCGACGGGGATGGGACATGACTGCATTCTGTCGAGGCAATGCGGTCGGCGAAACGAGGATTTTTGTGGAGGCGGGTTAGGTAAAACCTTATCAGTGCGCAGGCGCTTTTACAGACGACCGTACTCCCGTGCCGTGCGGTCCACGGCGATGCGGGTCTTGTCCACCAGCTCATCCAGTTCGGCGCGGGTCGCCACCAGCGCCGGGGCCATGATCATGCGGCCCAAGGTGGAGCGAATGATGATGCCCTCCTCAAAGCCAATGGTGCGGCAGCGCCAGGCGATGTCGTTCTCGTTGAAGAAGCGCTTGCGCGTGGCCTTGTCTTCGGCGAACTGCAACGCCGCCACCAGCCCCACGCCCTGAACTTCGCCCACCAGCGGGTGATTGCCGAACACCTCGCGCAGGCAGTTCTGCAGGTAAGGCCCAGTGTCGGTTTTCACCTGGGCGACCACGCCTTCGTCGCGCAAGGCCTTGAGGTTGGCGATGGCCACGGCGGCGGCCACCGGGTGCCCGGAATAGGTCAGGCCGTGGGCGAACACACCGCCTTTTTCTACCAGCGCTTCGGCCATGCGCCGCGACAGTATCAGGCCGCCCATGGGGATGTAGCCCGACGTCAGACCTTTGGCGATGGACAGAGTGTCCGGCTCGAAACCCAGAGCCTGATGGGCGAACCATTCGCCGGTGCGACCGAAGCCGCCGATCACTTCGTCGGCGCACAGCAGCACGTCGTACTTGCGGCAGATACGCTGGATTTCCGGCCAGTAGGTCTGTGGCGCAATGATCATGCCGCCCGCGCCCTGGAAGGGTTCGGCAACGAAAGCGGCGACCTTGTCGGCGCCCAATTCGAGGATCTTGTCTTCCAGCTGACGGGCTGCGCGCAGGCCGAATTCCTCGGGGCTCAGGTCGCCTTCGTGGGCGAACCAATAAGGCTCGTCGATGTGCGCAACATCGGGAATGGTGCCGCCCATTTCATGCATGAACTTCATGCCCCCCAACGCCGTGGCCGCCAGGGTCGAGCCGTGGTAGCCGTTCCAGCGGCCGATCATGACCTTCTTCTCGGGCTTGCCCATCACCTGCCAGAACTTGCGCACCGTGCGGATCAGCACTTCGTTGGCCTCGGAGCCGGAGTTGGTGTAGATCGCGTGGCTGTAGTGCGAGGGCAGCAGGCTGAACAGCAGTTCGGACAGCTCGATCACCGCCGGGTGGGTCGTGTGGAAGAACATGTTGTAGTAGGGCAACTGCTCAAGCTGCGCGCTGGCGGCAGCGGCCAGGTCCTTGCGGCCGTAGCCGAGGTTGGTGCACCACAGCCCCGACATGCCGTCCAGATACCGCTTGCCATCGTTGTCCCACAAAAACAGCCGATCGCCCCGCACCATCACCCGCGGGCCTTCTTCGTTCAGGGCTTTCTGGTCGACGAACGCGTGAATGTGGTGGGCGGCATCGGACGCCTGATAGTCGCGAGTGCTGCGGTTGCCGTTGAGTTCAGTGTTGAGTTCAGTGTCGAGTGCGATGGACATGGCGCTTCTCCGGCGGATGGCGCCCATTGCCTGCGTTCATGGGTTTTTATGAGCGGGCGAGGGCGTCTGTGGGCTTCGATGTGCAACAAGTCTTGTCAGATAAAAATATTTTTGTAAATAAAATAATTTTCAAAGGAAACGAATTTACGTAACCTGCACGGCATCGAAATTCCATCGCAAGGGCACTATGACCGGGCTCAGAGAACGGCAGAAAGAACAACGCCGACAGGACATCGCCGAAGCCGCGCTGACCCTGTTCAAGGCCAATGGCTTTGGCGTCACCACCCTTGAGCAGATCGCCAATCAGGCGGGGGTCTCGGCGCCCACGGTGGTCAATTATTTCGGCGGCAAGCAGGAGATTCTGCTGGCGTTGCTGAAGGCGCCTGACGAACAGGCGATGCGCGAGGCGAGGGCAAATCTGGACGACAACTCCGACCCCCTCGACGCCCTGTGCGAGCTCGAAGGCCTGATGACCCATTACCAGTTGCGCGCCATGCCGGCCTCGCTGTGGCGAGAACTGGCGCCGTTTCTGTTTACCGGTGAGCTATCACAGGCCTTCCACCCGTGGAACGCGGCGGTGGTGGAGGAGGCCAAGGCGCTGCTGGTGCATTTCCAGAAGCTGGGCAAGGTGCGCGCTTCTGTGGACATCGACGTTGCCGCGACTCTGTTCAACCAGTACGCCAACCTGGCGTTCATCCGCCTGGCCACAGAAGCCGTGCCCGACCGCGACGCCCACGCTGCGCACATGCGCAGCGTGTTGTGGCTGATGTGTCATGGCATGCTCAGCGAATGACCGACGCCTACGCTTTGCGTGGGCGTCATAGAGGATGGTGAGGCGTTTGTCGGCCGTGATCTCTCATCGAGTCGCTGCCCGCGTCGGTGACGGCGCGGATGCATCGCCAGGTGCCAACGCTCCATCACTTTCTGTGCAGCGCAAGATTCAGCGCTGGGGCAACCCCTAACTTTTTCCTGCTCTGCGACGACAAAAATCATAATTTCGCTATCCCCTGATCCTGCACAGAATGCGCCCACACCCGCCTTCGTGAAGGACACAGGTATGACAGCTGGAAACATTGAAATCGATACGCTCGTGGTTGGCGCCGGTCAAGCTGGCGTGGCCATGAGCGAACACCTGAGCAAACTGGGCGTGCCGCACCTGGTCCTTGAGCGCAGCCGGATTGCCGAAGCCTGGCGTACCGGGCGCTGGGACTCGCTGGTGGCCAACGGCCCGGCCTGGCACGATCGCTTTCCGGGCCTTGAGTTCGACGACCTGAGCCCCGACGACTTTGCCCCCAAAGAGCGGGTGGCCGATTATTTCGAAGCCTATGCGCGCAAGTTCAACGCGCCGATCCGCACCGGTGTCGAGGTGCGCAAGGTCGAGCGTAACGTGGGACGTCCAGGTTTTACCGTCGAGACGTCCGAAGGCCTGATCCAGGCCAACCGCGTGGTGGTCGCGACCGGGCCGTTCCAGCGCCCGGTGATTCCGGCCATCGCCCCGGTGGACGCACGCCTTAATCAGATTCATTCCGCCGAGTATCGCAACCCTCAGCAATTGCCTGAAGGTGCGGTACTGGTGGTCGGCGCAGGGTCGTCCGGTACGCAGATTGCCGACGAACTGCAGCGCGCCGGGCGTGAGGTGTACCTGTCTGTCGGGCAGCACGACCGTCCGCCCCGGGCCTATCGCAATCGGGATTTCTGCTGGTGGCTGGGGGTGCTCGGCGAGTGGGACCAGGCGGCAATGAAGCCGGGTCGTGAGCACGTGACCATTGCCGTGAGCGGCGCCCATGGCGGGCGAACCGTGGATTTTCGTGAACTGGCCCAGCGCGGCATGAAGCTGGTGGGCGTGACCCGTTCGTTTCAGAACGGCGTCGTCACCTTCCAGCCAGACTTGATCGACAACCTCAAGCGCGGCGATGAAAACTATCTGGCGGTGCTCGATGCCGCCGACGCCTATATCGAACGCAACGGCCTGGACCTGCCCCCGGAGCCCGAAGCACGTCGGGTGTTTGCCGATGCCGACTGCGTGAGCCAGCCGATCCTTGAGCTGGATCTGGCAAACGCGGGCATCACCACCATCATCTGGGCCACCGGTTTTGCTACCGATTACAGCTGGATGAACGTCGATGCGTTCGATGCCAAGGGCAAACCGGTGCATCAGCGCGGGGTGTCGAGCGAGGCCGGCATCTACTTCCTCGGCCTGCCATGGCAGTCGCGGCTCGGATCGTCGTTCATCTGGGGCGTTTGGCACGATGCCAAATACGTGGCCGACCACATCGCTATTCAGCGCAGCTACCAGGAATACCGCGACGCCACGCAGCGTGTCGGCAAACCGGCCGTTGCCGCTTCGGTTTGCGCAGTCGCGCCTGTTCAGGGCAAACCTGTCAGCGCCTGATATGTCCGTTGCCGCGCAGCCCTGTGATCAGGGGCGCGGCCCTTTTTGTTTGATGGAGCAGCTTCAGATGGCACAACCGACCCACACGCGCATTCGCATGTTCAACACCAAAGAGACCTATCCGAACCAGTCGCTGGATAACGATTTGTGTCAGGCGGTCCGCGCGGGCAATACCATTTATGTCCGTGGCCAGATCGGCACCGATTTCGAAGGCAACCTGGTCGGACTGGGCGACCCCCGTGCCCAAGCCGAGCAGGCGATGAAAAACGTCAAGCAACTGCTTGAAGAAGCCGGCTCGGACCTCTCGCACATCGTTAAAACCACCACCTACATCATCGACCCGCGCTATCGCGAGCCGGTGTATCAGGAGATCGGCAAGTGGCTCAAAGGCGTGTTCCCGATCTCTACCGGGCTGGTGATTTCGGGGTTGGGGCAGCCGCAGTGGCTAATGGAAATCGACGTGATCGCCGTGGTGCCGGACGACTGGCAGCCGAACGCAATCTGAACCGGATGGCCGTCAATGCGCGGCCCCACCCTTGATTCCGCTGGGCAGGTTTTTGGTCAGCATCACCGCCAGCATGCTGATGCCCAGCGCGATGCCGACAAAATGAAACGCATCGTTGTAGGCCATGATCGCCGCTTGCTGGTGGGCGATCTCGCTGAGTTTGCCCAGGGCCGCGGTTTCATTGCCCAGGCGATCGGTCAGTTGCGTCATGCGCTCGGCGACTTGCGGGTTGGCGGGGGAGATCGATTCGCGCAGGTAATCGAAGTAGGTCTTGGTCCGTGCATCCAGCAGCGTTGCGAGCAGGGCGATGCCGATGGCACCGCCCAGATTGCGCAGGATGTTGAAAAGGCTTGAGGCCGAGCCTGCATCCTGTGGCTGTATATACGCGGTGGCGATCAGCGAGATGGTCACCATGATCAACGGCTGGCCCAGCGCGCGGACGATCTGGATGTGGTTGAACTGCGGCCCGGCGAAATCCGGGTTGAGCACGCCGGATGAAAAGCTCGCCAGACCAAACAGACCGAATCCCAGGGTGCAGAGCACTTTTGGCGGGATGATTTTCATCAGTTGCGGCACCAGCGGAATCAGGAACAGTTGCGGAATGCCCATCCACATGATCACTTCGCCGATCTGCTGGGCGTTGTAGCCCTGAATCTGCGCCAGGTACAGCGGCAGCAGATAGATCGACCCATACAGCCCCACACCCATGCCGACGCTGGAAATGCTCGACAAGCCGAAGTTGCGATTGCCGAGAATGCCCAGGTTGATCAGCGGCTGGGGTTTGGAGAACTGGATGATGACGAAGGTGATCAGGCTGAGCAGGGCGATGCTGCCCAGGCTGACGATCAGGTTCGACTCCAGCCAGTCCTTGCGATGCCCCTCTTCAAGAAACACCTGCAGACACCCCAGGCCTACACCGAGGGTGACGATGCCTGCGTAGTCGGTGCTCTTGAGCAGCTCCCAGTGCGGTGCCTTTTTTTCCAGTCCGTACATCAGGCCCGCGATCATCAACAGCCCCGGCGGGACGTTGATATAGAAGATGTACTCCCAACCGAAGTTTTCCGTCAGCCAGCCGCCCAGGGTCGGGCCGATGGAGGGGGCGAAGGTGGCGGTCATGGCGAACAGCGCCATGCCCTTGGCCCGGTGGTGTTCGGGGAGTTTGATCAGCGTCAGGGTGAAGGCCAGCGGGATCAGCGCGCCGCCGGTGAACCCCTGCATGGCGCGGAACACGATCATGCTCTCCAGGCTCCAGGCCATCGAACAGAGCAGCGAGGAGGCGAGAAACCCCAGCGACACCCACACCGCCAGCCGGCGCGCCGAGAGCAGCTGCACCAGCCAGGCGGTGAGCGGGATCATGATGATTTCCGCCACCAGGTACGAGGTGGAAATCCACGAGCCTTCTTCGAGGGTGGCCGACAGCGCCCCCTGAATGTCCTTGAGCGAGGAGTTGGTGATCTGGATGTCGAGCACCGCCATGAAGGCGCCGAACATCACGCTCATCACCGCGATCCAGTCGCGCCGGGTCGGTTCGCCGACCGGGCGGATCAGCGAATCACCGGCCACTGTCTTTGTCGTTCGCGGGTTTGATGTTGACCGAAACGGTCACCGACATGCCCGGACGAATCTTGCCGCGCAGCGGGTTGTCGGCGGCAAAGGTCAATTTCACCGGAATGCGCTGCACGACCTTGGTGAAGTTGCCGGTGGCGTTGTCCGGCGGCAGCAGGCTGAACTGCGCGCCGGACGCGGCGAACAGGCTGTTGACCCGGCCCTGGATCGGCGTGCCGGGGAAGCTGTCGAAGGTCAGCTCGGCGGACTGGCCGATTTCCATGTGCTCGATCTGGGTCTCCTTGAAGTTGGCCTGCACCCAGATGTCTTCGTCAGGCACCACCGACAACAGATAGGCCCCGGCCTGCACGTACTGGCCGTTGCGCGCGGCACGCTGGCCAATCAGGCCGCTGATCGGCGCATGGATCTCGGTGCGCTGCATATTGATTTGCGCCTGGGCAAGATCGGCGCGGGCAGTGGCAATCTGCGCATCGAGGCGCTTGAGGTCAGCAGTCAAAGCGTTGACCTGCTGGCGCTGACCCTGAGCATCGGCCTGGGCCTTGCTCACCTGGGAGCGCGCGACGCTGCTGTCGGCGGTCATGGTGGTGACCTGAGCTTCAGACACGAAACCGGGTTTGCGCAGCTTTTGCAGGCGCGCGAGATCGAGCTGAGTGCGGCCCAGCGTCGCCTGATTGGCTTGCACCTGGGCGTCGCTGGCGGCGATCAGGCTCGATTGCTGGGTGAGCTTGCTCTGCGCCTGAACCCGCTCGGCCTCGCGAGTGGCGAGGGTCGCCTGGGCGCGGTCGATGGCCAGACGAAAATCATCGGGCTCCAGGCGTACCAGCAACTGGCCTTTTTCCACATGCTGGTTGTCCTGCACCAGCACCTCGCTGACCCGCGCGCCGAGCTGGCTGGAGACCCGAGTGATTTCACCTTGTACGTACGCGTTGTCGGTGGTTTCGAAAAAACGTCCTTTTAAATACCACTGGGCAAAGAAGGCGAGGGCGATCAGCAGGACCACCACGAGAAAGAGGAACAGGCGGCGTTTAAGTTGGGCAGGCATGGTCGTTCTGGATTATTAGAATGTAAGGAAATTTATCAGCAAAATGTGTCTGGCACCTAGCCATCGTTGCAATAATGACTCGAAGTGATAATTGCGTATTCATTTCTGGCGTGATGCTCCCGGCTGACTATGCTGGGTTCCCACCTGCGCAATTCTGTCGGCCATACCGCCCCGTCATCCCGATGCGAGGCTGGAGCCGCGAGGGCCGCGCCTGTTA
>CAURWS010000142.1:0-7888 GCA_963528485.1 uncultured Pseudomonas sp.
CCACGTTCGGATTTCGACGACCCGCTGATGGATGGCCTGCTCATCCTCTGCCGCCTTCACGATCGCAGCGCCAGCCGCACCAGCCTCAGTGCCGGTCTGCCCCTGGCGCAGCAGTCCTTGAGCGTCGATCTTCTCCCACGCGCTGCTGCCCGTGCCGGTCTGCAAGCACGCATCCTGCGCCGCAAGCTCAATGCCATCGACGGCCTGAACCTGCCGGTTCTGCTGCTGCTCAAGGGCTACCGCTGCGCGATTCTCAGCCGCTGGGAAGAGGACGGCCGCGCGCTGATCCTGCCCAGCGAAGCCGATGGCGGCGAACAACGCGTGACCCGTGAAGAGCTGGAACGACTCTACACCGGTCAGGCGCTGTTCGCCCGCCCCCGCCATGAGCTGGAAAACCTGCGCGCGCCGCTGGTGCCGCGGGTCAACGCCTGGTTTCGCGACACCCTCAAGTTGTCGCGCTGGTTGTACAGCGACGCCATCCTGGCCAGCCTGTTGATCAACCTGCTGGGCCTGATGGTGCCGCTGTTTGTGATGCAGACCTACGACCGCGTGGTGCCCAATCAGGCGACCTCGACGCTGTGGGTGCTGGCGATCGGGCTGCTGATCGGCACAGGCTTCGAGCTGACCTTAAGGCTGGTGCGCGCGCGCCTGCTGGATCAAGCCGGCAAGAAGACCGACGTGATCCTCTCGGCAACCCTGTTCGAGCGCATCACCGGCATGTCGATGAAGGCCCGTCCGGCCACCATCGGCGGCTTTGCCCAAAGCATTCATGACTTCCAGGGCCTGCGGGAATTTCTCACCGCCGTGACCCTGACCAGCATCATCGACCTGCCCTTCGCCGTGCTGATGCTGGCGGTGATCGGCCTGCTCGGTGGCTGGCTGGTGGTGATTCCTTTGGTGGCGTTCCCGATCACCATCCTGTTCGCCTGGATCATCCAGATACGCCTGCGCGACACCGTCGAACGCAGCCTCGCGCTGGGGGCCGAGCGTCAGGCACTGCTGGTGGAAACCCTCGGCGGCCTGGAAACCCTCAAGGCCTGCGGCGCCGAAAGCGAACGCCAGCACAAATGGGAAACCACCCACGGCGCCCTCACCCGCCTGGACAGCCACGCCCGTGACCTCTCGGCGCTGGCCAGCAACGGCACGCTGTTCATCCAGCAGTTCTCGGGGATGGCAACCATCGTGGCCGGGGTCTACATCATCATCGCCGGCAACCTCAGCGTTGGCGCACTGGTGGCCAGCTACATGCTCGGCAGCCGCGTGCTCGCGCCGTTGGGGCAGATCGCCGGGCTGATCACTCGCTATCAACAAGCCCAGCTGACGATGAAAAGCACCGACGCGCTGATGGCCCTGCCGCAAGAGCGCGACCCCGCCAAACACCCGCTGCAACACACCCGGCTCATGGGCGCGATCGAGGTGGTCAAGGCCAGCTTCGCCTATGGCGGGCCGGGCACGCTGGCGGCGTTGAACGAGGTCAGCATCACGGTCAAGCCGGGCGAACGCATCGGCATCATCGGCCGCAGCGGCTCCGGCAAAAGCACCCTGGCGCGGTTGATGATGGGCTTTTATGCGCCGGACGAAGGACAGTTGCTGCTCGACGGCCTGGACCTGCGTCAGGTGGACGTCGCCGACCTGCGTCAGCAAGTGGGCTATGTCGCCCATGACCTGCCGCTGCTGGCCGGCAGCCTGCGCGACAACCTGACCCTCGGCGCGCGCTACGTCACCGATGCGCGGATGCTGGAAGTGGCCGAATTGACCGGCGTCACGGAGTTGGCCCGCAACCATCCGCTGGGCTTTGATCGCCCGGTCGGCGAGCGCGGTCAGCTGCTGTCCGGTGGGCAGCGTCAGGCGGTTTTGCTGGCCCGCGCGCTGTTGCTCGACCCGCCGATCATGCTGCTCGACGAACCCACCAGCCACATGGACAACGCCAGCGAAGACACCCTGCGCCAGAAACTGTTCGAGCGCATGCAGGGCAAGACGCTGCTGCTGGTCACCCATCGCATGTCGATGCTCAGCCTGGTTGATCGTTTGATCGTGCTGGACAACGGCAAGGTCGTTGCCGACGGGCCCAAAGAGCTGGTCGTCGAAGCCCTGCGCAAGGGCCGCGTCGGCCCGACTACGGTTTAAGGAGCGTTACCCATGTCTTCCGCTCACAGTTATTTTCAACCTGGCCGCCAGGTCGACAACGAGTTCATGCCCGAAGTCGCAGGCGTTGCCGCAGAAGATGCTTCGCGACGCTCGCGGGTCACGGTATGGATCGCCGCCGCCCTGATCATCACCGCATTGGTCTGGGCCAAATTCGCCGTGTTGCAGGAAGTGACCATGGGCGAAGGCAAGGCGATCCCGTCGAGCAAGGTTCAGATTATCCAGAACCTTGAAGGCGGCATCGTCACCGAGATCTTCGTGCGTGAAGGACAGATCGTGAACAAGGGCGACACCCTGCTGCGCCTGGACGACACGCGGTTTCTGTCGAACAAGGGCGAAAGCGAAGTCGACAAATACACCCTGATGGCCCAGGTCGACCGGCTTTCGGCCGAATCCGAGGGGCGGCCGTTCAAGCCGTCTGCCGAGGTGGTGAGCAAGGCCCCGCAAGTGGCGGCCGATGAACAGTCGCTGTACGACTCGCGCCAGCGGCGTCTGGCCAGCGAGCAGCGCACCCTGCAGGAACAGCTGCGGCAGAAGACTCAGGAAGTCGCCGAGTTTCGTTCCAAGCAGGACCAGTACCGCAACCAGCTGGGCTTCATTCAGCAGGAGTTGAGCATGTCGGCGCCGTTGGTCAACAGCGGCGCGGTGTCGCCTGTGGAAATCATCAGGCTCAAGGGCAAGGCCTCTGAAGCGCGGGGACAAATGGACGCGACTTCTCTGGCGATTCCTCGGGCCGAAGCGGCGATCAGCGAGATCAAGAGCAAGATTCAAGAATCGCTGGACAGTTTCCGTTCGGACGCAGCAAAAGACCTGAACGACAAACGTTCGGATCTGGCCAAAGCCAGCGCCACCAGCATCGCCATCGACGACCGCGTGACCCGCACCACTGTCACCTCGCCCGTGAAAGGCATCGTCAAGACACTCAAGGTCAACACCATCGGCGGCGTGGTTCAGCCGGGCAGCGACATGGTGGAAATCGTGCCGCTGGACGACAACCTGCTGATCGAAGCCAAGGTCCGCCCCCAGGACGTGGCCTTCCTGCACCCCGGCCAGAAAGCCATGATCAAGTTCAGCGCCTACGACTACACCATCTACGGCGGTCTGCCGGCCAAGCTTGAACTGATCGGCGCCGACACCACCACCGATGACAAGGGCAACACCTTCTACCTGATCCAGGTGCGCACCGACAAAAACCACCTGGGCGCAGATGAAAAGCCGCTCCTGATCATCCCCGGCATGGTGGCGACGGTGGACATCATTACCGGTGAGAAGAGTGTGATGGATTATCTGTTGAAGCCGGTGCTCAAGGCGCGGACCGAGGCGTTGCGGGAGCGGTGATCTATCAGCGACTGATCGCGTTGGTTTGATTCTGCCCGGAGGGCGTAGGAGCTCGGCTTGCCAGCGATCTGCCGGGAACCGGCAGTAATGACGGAAAACGCGGTGTATCAGGAACACCGCGTCATCAGGTTTTACTGCCGGTGCCCGGCAGATCGCCCGATCGCGGTCCGCAGCAAGCTGGACTCCTACGCCCTCCGGGCAGAAGCAGACCGAGTCATTTGTGCGTCTTGTCCCCCTTCTCGAACGCCGCTTGCAGCGCATCATTGATCGTGCGCAACACCTTCACCCGCGCCCAGCGTTTGTCGTTGGCCTCCACCAAGGTCCACGGGGCGATTTCGGTGCTGGTGCGGTCGACCATATCTCCAACAGCTTCGCGATACAGCGGCCATTTGCTGCGGTTGCGCCAGTCGTCGTCGGTGATCTTGTGGCGCTTGAAGGGGATCTTCTCCCGCGCCTTGAAACGTTCAAGCTGAGTGGCGTCATCGATGGCCAGCCAGAACTTCACCACCACAATGCCGGCGTCGGTAAGCTGCTCTTCGAAATCATTGATTTCGCTGTAGGCACGCAGCCAGTCGGCTTGCGAGCAGAAGCCTTCGACCCGCTCCACCAACACCCGTCCATACCAGGAGCGGTCGAACACGGTGAATTTGCCCCGCGCCGGAATCTGTCGCCAGAAGCGCCACAGATACGGCTGCGCCAGCTCGTCCTGACTGGGCGCTGCAATCGGCACAATGTGGTACTGACGAGGGTCGAGCGCACCGGCCACCCGTTTGATCGCCCCGCCCTTGCCGGCCGCGTCGTTGCCTTCGAACACTGCCACCAAGGCGTGACGCCGCATGCGCTTGTCGCGCATCAGGCCCGATAGCCGCGCCTGCTCGGTGATCAGCTGCTCTTCGTAATCGTCCTTTTCCAGCGACAGGGTCATGTCCAGATTGTCGAGCAGGCTCAGCTCGTCAGTGTTGCTCGGCAGCGGCCCGATGTTGACCAGATTGGCGCTGCCTTCAGGGGTCTTGAGCGCGTTCTGCAGACCTTCGAGCAACAGCCGACCAACGGTCAGGCTGCGGTAGTTGGCATCCACCCCCTCGATCACATGCCATGGCGCGTAGTCGCGGCTGGTGCGCCGCAGCACGCGCTCGCCAAAGCGCACGAACTTGTCGTAGGTCTTGGATTGCTGCCAGTCCAGCGGGCTGATGCGCCAGCTGTGCAGGGGGTCATCCTTGAGGGTCTTGAGGCGCAGCTTCATCTGCTTCTTGGACAGGTGAAACCAGAACTTGAAGATCACCGCGCCTTCATCCACGAGCATCTTTTCCAGACGTTCGGCGCCATTGATCGCCTGATCCAGCACCGGGTCCTTGAACTGTTTGTGCACGCGGCCCTGGATCATCTGGCTGTACCAGTTGCCGAAAAAGATGCCAATGCGCCCCTTGGGCGGCAACTGGCGCCAGTAACGCCAGACCGGCGGGTGGGCCAGTTCTTCGTCGGTTTGCTGATCGAAGGTACGCACTTCTATATAGCGCGGGTCCATCCAGTCGTTGAGCAGCTTGACCGTTTCGCCCTTGCCCGCACCTTCGATGCCATTGATCAGCACGATGATCTGGCGCTTGGCCTGTTCATGCAGTTCGTACTGGGCTTCCAGCAGCGCTTCGCGCAGGGCCGGCACCGCAGCGTCGTAGGTTTCGTCGTCGATGCAGTGGCCGATTTCAGCGGATTCGAACATGTAGAGCTCCCGTTGCTTGTCGCTCAAGACTAGCGGTTCGATGCGAGCGATGTGGGTTATGACATCGAAATCCTGCCATGGGTCAATCCTCATAGGGCCAAGCAAGGGTCGCAGTGAGTTAACATGCCGGCCTTGCACCTGCCAGCGCGCCTTTAGTAGCCCGATCATGACCACCATCCAGCACGCCCAGCTCGACTGGGACGAAAACGGCAACCCGATTTCCCGGGCATTTGCCGACGTCTACTTTTCCAACGAATCGGGGCTGGCCGAAACCCGTCACGTGTTCCTGACCCAGAACGACCTGCACGCCCGCTTCACAGCGTTGCCTGCAAGCGGGCGGCTGGTGATCGGCGAGACAGGTTTTGGTACGGGGCTGAATTTCCTCTGCGCCTGGCAGTTGTTCGAAGCCTGCGCCACGCCCGGCGCACGCTTGCAGTTCGTCAGCGTGGAGAAGTTTCCCCTGAGTCGCGCAGACCTGACGCGGGCGCTGGACTTGTGGCCGGAACTGAAACCTTTCGCCGATCAACTGCTGGCGCAATACGTGGCGATTCACGAAGGCTTTCAGCGGCTGGTGTTCGACGGCGGGCGGGTCACCCTGACCCTGTTGATCGGCGATGCGCTGCAGATGCTGCCGCAGCTGGACGGCCCGATCGACGCCTGGTTTCTCGACGGCTTTGCCCCCGCGAAAAACCCGGAGATGTGGACGCCTGAGCTGTTCGCCGAGCTGGCCCGCCTCGCCGCGCCGGGTTCGACCATCGGCACCTTCACCAGCACCGGCTGGGTGCGTCGGGCGCTGAACGCGGCGGGTTTCAAGATGAAGCGGGTGCCGGGCATCGGTCATAAATGGGAAGTGCTCAGGGGCGCGTTCATCGGCTGGCCTGAAGAAGCACCTGCGCCTGCGTCGGCCAAGCCTTGGTTTGCCCGGCCTGCGCTGACTCATCGCGAGCGCAAGGCGCTGGTCATCGGTGCGGGGCTGGCGGGGTGTGCGACAGCGGCCAGTCTGGCGGCGCGGGGCTGGCAGGTGAGTCTGCTGGAGCGCCACGCGGACTTGGCCCAGGAAGCTTCGGGCAATCCTCAAGGCGTGCTGTACCTGAAACTCTCGGCCCATGGCACGGCTCTGTCGCAGCTGATTCTCAGCGGTTTTGGCCACACGCGGCGTCTGCTGGAGCGGCTTGAGCGAGGCGTCGACTGGGGGGATTGCGGCGTGCTGCAACTGGCCTTCGACGACAAGGAAGGCGAGCGGCAGGCGCAATTGGCGGCGGCGTTTTCCCCTGACTTGCTGCACGTGCTGGATCAAGCCGACGCCCAAGCCCAAGCAGGCGTTGCCCTGCCCAGCGGCGGGCTGTTCTACCCGGAAGGCGGCTGGGTGCATCCGCCGGCGCTGTGTCGGCATCAGGCAAACGCTTCGAACATTCGCCTGATGGCGCACAACGAGGTGGTCGAATTGCGACGGGACGGCGACGTCTGGCAGGCGTGGGATGGCGAGCGGTTGCTGGATTCGGCGCCGGTCGTGATTCTGGCCGGGGCGGGAGAGGTCAAACGCTTCCCGGCCAGCGCGGAGCTGCCGCTCAAGCGCATTCGCGGGCAGATCACCCGTCTGCCACAAACTCAGACCAGCCAGGCGCTAAGCACGGTGGTCTGCGCCGAGGGCTATGTTGCGCCGGGTCGCCTGGGCGAGCACACGCTGGGGGCGAGTTTCGACTTCAAGAGCGACGATCTGACCCCGACCACTGCCGAGCATCTGGGCAATCTGACGCTACTGCGGGCGATTTCCGCTGACCTGACCGAGCGCTTGCAGGCCGATCATCTGCCTGCCGAACAGTTGCAAGGTCGCGCGGCGTTTCGCTGCACCAGCCCGGATTACCTGCCCATCGTCGGTCCATTGGCAGATCACGAGGCGTTTCTGGAGGCGTATGCGGTGTTGCGCAAAGACGCCCGACAAACGCCCGATGTGGCGTGCCCCTGGCTTGACGGGCTGTACGTCAACAGCGGGCATGGCTCGCGCGGCTTGATCACCGCGCCGCTGTCGGGTGAGTTGATTGCCGCCTGGCTGGAAAACGAGCCCCTGCCCTTGCCCCGCAGCGTGGCCGAGGCCTGCCATCCGAACCGGTTTGTGTTGCGGCAGTTGATTCGAGGGAAGTAGTTGCAATCGTCACAGATCATCTGCGGTACTGCGGCCAGTCACTGAACGTATCCAGCCGGCTACAAAACTGCACTGCGCCACTGTTTACATCTCCCCCAGGCAACCCGGTATCCTCCACCTCATTCCCTTTCCAGGTATCGGTCGATGCTGCAAGTCCAGGACGTGTTCAAGAGCTATGCCACGGCCCAAGGCCCGCTGGCGGTGTTGCGGGGCGTGGATCTGCAGTTGGGCCAGGGTGAAAGCCTGGCGTTGATGGGGGAATCCGGCAGCGGCAAGAGCACCCTGCTGCATCTGGTGGCGGGGCTGGATCAGGTCGATCAGGGCAGCATCGAGATCGCCGGGCACCGGCTGGACCTGATGAACGAAGCGCAACTGGCCAACTGGCGGCGCACGGAAATCGGCCTGGTGTTCCAGCAGTTCAACCTCATCGGCAGCCTCAAGGTCGAGGACAACCTGGCCTTTCAGGCGCGTCTGGCCGGGCGCTATTCCCCTGAGTGGCAAGCTGAACTGGTCGAACGCCTGGGCCTTGGCGCGCTGCTCAAGCG
>CAURWS010000143.1:0-7858 GCA_963528485.1 uncultured Pseudomonas sp.
GTTGCAGACGGATACCACGGTACTTTTCGTTCGACAGAATTGCAGTACGGCTGAACGCTTCGCGCAGCGCCTGACGATCACCCACCACCAGTTTGTCGCCGCCTTTTGGCAGTACGCGCTCGTAGTCCGGAAACTTGCCGTCGACCAGCTTCGACGTAAAGGTGAACTCACCAGTGGTCGCGCGGATGTGATGCTGACCCAGAACGATGCTGACCAAGCCATCCTGCTCGGTGAGCAAACGCGCCAGTTCAAGAATACCTTTGCGTGGAACGATCACCTGATGACGATCAGCCTGCTCAATTTCAGCCGACATCGAGCACATCGCCAGGCGGTGGCCGTCAGTGGCTACAGCACGCAGCACGCCCGACTGAACTTCGATCAGCATACCGTTGAGGTAGTAGCGGACGTCCTGCTGAGCCATGGCAAAGCTGGTGCGCTCGATCAGACGACGCAGCTTGCTTTGCACCAGGTTGAAGGTCAGCGAGCCTGGGCCTTCTTCAACAGTCGGGAAATCATTCGCTGGCAACGTCGACAGGGTGAAGCGGCTACGACCGGCTTTGACGACGAGCTTCTGCTCATCGACCTTGATATCGATCAGCGCATCGTTAGGCAGGCTTTTGCAGATGTCCATCAGCTTGCGCGCAGGTACGGTGATCTCGCCCGGCTCGGCCGGTTCCTCCAGCTGTACGCGACCTACCAGCTCGACTTCCAGGTCAGTACCGGTCAACGACAGCTGCTGGCCTTCAACGACCAACAATACGTTCGACAGAACCGGCAAGGTCTGGCGGCGTTCAACAACGCCGGCGACCAGTTGCAGGGGTTTCAACAGGGCTTCGCGTTGAATGGTGAAATGCATGGTCTAGTCCCTTGCCTTAAATAAGCTGCGCTGGCATCACGTAGTCAAAGTACGCAGCAGGTTCTTGTAGTCCTCGCGGATATCCGCGTCGGATTCTTTAAGTTCGTTGATCTTGCGGCAGGCGTGCAACACGGTGGTGTGGTCGCGGCCGCCAAACACGTCGCCGATCTCCGGCAAACTGTGGTTGGTCAATTCCTTGGACAACGCCATGGCCACCTGACGCGGCCGCGCGACCGATCTCGAACGACGTTTCGACAGAAGGTCGGAGATCTTGATCTTGTAGTACTCGGCCACCGTGCGCTGAATGTTATCCACACTCACCAGTTTGTCCTGCAGCGCCAGCAGGTCCTTGAGCGATTCGCGAATCAGCTCGATGGTGATGTCACGCCCCATGAAGTGCGAGTGAGCGATGACTCGCTTAAGCGCGCCCTCCAGCTCACGCACGTTGGACCGGATACGCTGGGCAATGAAGAACGCAGCATCGTGGGGAAGGTCGACCTTCGCCTGATCGGCTTTTTTCATCAGGATCGCTACGCGGGTTTCAAGCTCTGGCGGCTCGACCGCGACGGTCAGGCCCCAGCCGAAACGCGACTTCAGACGTTCTTCCAGGCCTTCGATCTCCTTCGGATAACGGTCGCTGGTGAGGATCACCTGCTGGCCGCCTTCGAGCAAGGCGTTGAAGGTGTGGAAAAACTCTTCCTGCGAACGCTCCTTGCGAGCGAAGAACTGAATATCGTCGATCAGCAAAGCGTCCACCGAACGGTAGAAGCGCTTGAATTCGTTGATCGCGTTCAGCTGAAGCGCCTTGACCATGTCGGCCACGAAACGCTCGGAGTGCAGGTACACGACCTTGGCGTTCGGATTCTTCTTGAGCAGGTGGTTACCCACAGCGTGCATCAAGTGAGTCTTACCCAGACCAACGCCGCCATAAAGGAAGAGCGGGTTGTAACCGTGCTTGGGGTTATCCGCCACCTGCCAGGCGGCCGCGCGGGCCAGCTGGTTGGATTTACCTTCGACGAAATTCTCGAAGGTGAAGGTGCGGTTCAGATAGCTGGTGTGCTTGAGCGCACCCTCGACCTGAACATTGCGCTGCTCGGCACGCGCTGGCGCCTGTTGGGAGCTGGCGCCGGCCATCGGGTCGAAGCTGTCGCGCGAAGGCTCGTCATCGACATCCAGGGAAGGCTGCACAACGGATGAAGGCGCGCTCGGTTCAGCCGACGGAGTAGGTGCCGGGTTCGTTCGGGTGGCCACGTTCTGGGCCGCTTGCGACGCCGCTACCGCCGCAGCCAAGGGTGCATTGGGTGCTGCGCGAGGGGCCGAGCTGCGTTTGCTGCCTATTAATAAGGAAAGCGCGGGCGCGATGCCCTGGCCATGTTCGCCCAACAGTTCGAGCAGGCGGCCAAGGTACTTTTCATTCACCCAGTCGAGTACGAAGCGGTTAGGCGCGTACACGCGCAACTCGTCGCCCTCGGCTTCGACCTGTAGCGGACGGATCCAGGTGTTGAATTGCTGGGCAGGCAGCTCATCGCGCAAAAGCTCCACGCACTGCTGCCAAAGTTCCACTGACACGGATATCCCCTAAGTTTCGAAAGCCGGTGAGGCAAAAAACAAGCGCCCATTGTAACCACCCCCGGCGGACTTATCCACATGTAGGTCGCTAACAGGCATCCCAAAATCAACGTCTTATCGACAATCAAGCCGACCAACGGCATGTGCATAAGCTCTGTGGATAACCTCCACTGACCCCATTGCATAACTCGGGTCGAAAATCTGTGGATAACCAGCCTGTGGATAAGAAGGCCTTTCACACACAGGTTTTCCGAGGTCATGACACAGGCGCAGCACGGTTTGTCGACAGAGTTGTGATCGTCTGTACAGCACGTGCTTGCGGGCTTACGACTACTTATCCACAGAAGATGCGTCCCTAAGCTCTTATAAGCTTTACAGAAAAGCTTTAAATACTTTCCTTCTTTATTTCTATGTCTAAGGTTCGGTGCCGTTGAGGAGGATGGGCTTGGGGCCTGAAAAATCCATATAAGGAATGAATGCAGGAAACGTTGGTTGGAAATTGACCTGCGAGCTTGCTTTCTCTAGAATCCCCGCTCTCTTAAAACGGGGTCATTCCGGCCCGTTGTGGACGAACCAGGTAACACACCATGAAACGTACTTTCCAACCGAGCACCATCAAGCGCGCCCGCACCCACGGTTTCCGTGCTCGTATGGCTACCAAAAACGGCCGTGCAGTTCTGTCGCGTCGTCGCGCCAAAGGCCGTAAGCGTCTGGCAGTTTGATTAATCGGTACAGGTGGTGAGTCAGGACTTCAGTCGGGAAAAGCGTTTGCTGACACCCCGGCATTTCAAGGCAGTCTTTGACTCCCCCGCCGGCAAGGTTCCGGGGAAAAATCTCCTGCTCCTTGTGCGCCACAACGATCTTGATCACGCCCGCCTCGGGTTGGTGATCGGCAAAAAGAGCGTCAAGCTCTCCGTTGAGCGCAACCGCTTGAAACGCCTCATGCGCGAATCGTTTCGCCTCCACCAGGACAACCTGGTTGGTTGGGATATCGTGGTTGTCGCGCGTAAAGGCTTGGGTGACATTGAAAACCCCGAACTGATTCAGCATTTCGGCAAGCTCTGGAAACGTCTGGCGCGCAGCCGACCGACTTCAGAAGCCAAAACCGAAACTGTGGGGGTAGACAGTCCTGATGCGTAAACTGGCACTCGTTCCGATCCAGTTTTACCGCTATGCCATTAGTCCCCTGATGGCCAGTCACTGTCGTTTCTATCCCAGTTGCTCCTGCTATGCGTACGAAGCCATAGAAAATCATGGCCTGGTACGCGGCGGCTGGCTGACCCTGCGTCGCTTGGGTCGCTGTCATCCGTGGAATCCCGGTGGTTTCGACCCGGTTCCACCAGTTCCCACCTCCCGTTCCTCTTCGATGGCCGAGTAATCATGGATATTAAACGCACAATCCTGATCGTCGCCCTGGCAATCGTGACCTATGTCGGTGTCCTGAAATGGAACCAGGACTACGGTCAGGCCGACTCAGAATGTTGCTGCCAGCACCAATAACGCCGCGCTTCCTGATACCCCACAAGGTACAACTGCCGCCAATGCAGACGTTCCGAGTGCGACAGGCGAAGTAGCTGCACCTGCCGATGCGCCGGTTGCAGCGAGCAAGGACCTGATCCAGGTCAAGACCGACGTGTTGAACCTCGAAATCGACCCGGTGGGTGGTGATGTCGTGCAGCTTCGACTGCCACTTTATCCACGTCGTCAGGATCATCCCGAGATTCCATTCCAGCTGTTCGACAACGGTGGCGAGCGTATTTTCCTCGCTCAAAGCGGTCTGACCGGTGCCAATGGCCCGGATGCACGCGCTGCTGGTCGTCCGGTTTACTCGGCTACACAGAAAAGCTTCCAGCTGGCCGACGGTCAGAACGATTTGGTCGTTGACCTGAAATTCAGCGATGCCGGCGTCAACTACATCAAGCGTTTCACGTTCAAACGTGGCCTGTATGACCTGACTGTCAGCTACCTGATCGACAACCAGAGCGCTCAAGCCTGGAACGGCAACCTGTTTGCTCAGCTCAAGCGTGACAACAGCGCCGACCCATCGTCGACCACTGCCACCGGTACCGCGACGTACTTGGGTGCCGCAATGTGGACACCTTCGGAGCCTTACAAAAAGGTTTCGATGAAAGACATCGACAAAGGCTCGGTCAAAGACACCGTTCAAGGTGGCTGGGTCGCGTGGCTGCAGCACTATTTCGTGACCGCATGGATCCCGAACAAGGCTGACAGCAACACCGTTACCACTCGTAAAGACAGCGCCGGCAACTACATCATCGGTTTCACTGGCCCTGCGTTGACCGTTGCGCCGGGTGCAAAAGCTGAAACCACGACCACGCTTTATGCCGGTCCTAAGAGCCAGGCCGTCCTGAAAGAGTTGTCACCAGGTCTGGAACTGACCGTCGACTACGGCATTCTATGGTTCATTGCCCAGCCAATCTTCTGGCTGTTGCAACATATCCACAGCATTGTGGGTAACTGGGGCTGGTCGATCATCTTCCTGACCATGCTGATCAAAGGGCTTTTCTTCCCTCTGTCGGCCGCCAGCTACAAGTCGATGGCGCGTATGCGTGCCGTTGCGCCGCGTCTGGCTGCACTCAAAGAGCAACATGGCGATGACCGCCAGAAGCTTTCGCAGTCGATGATGGAGCTGTACAAGAAAGAGAAGATCAACCCGCTGGGTGGATGCTTGCCGATTCTTGTGCAGATGCCGGTGTTCCTGTCGCTGTACTGGGTTCTGCTGGAAAGCGTCGAGATGCGTCAAGCGCCTTGGCTGCTGTGGATAACCGACCTGTCGATCAAGGATCCGTTCTTCATCCTGCCGATCATCATGGGCGCGACCATGTTCATCCAGCAGCGTCTGAACCCTACACCTCCGGATCCGATGCAGGCCAAGGTGATGAAGCTAATGCCGATCATCTTCACCTTCTTCTTCCTGTGGTTCCCGGCGGGTCTGGTGCTGTACTGGGTTGTGAACAACACCCTGTCCATCACTCAACAGTGGTACATCACGCGCAGCATCGAGGCCAAGGCCAAGAAAGCCGCTGCTTGATCTACCCTGTGAATAAGTAAATGCAGAACGCCCCCTCGTGGGGCGTTTTGCTATCCGTCAGTTATTCAGGAGCCGGACCATGAACGTCCCTCGTGAAACCATCGCCGCCATTGCCACTGCTCAAGGAAGGGGCGGCGTGGGCATTGTGCGTATCTCCGGCCCGTTGGCGAATGCGGCGGCGCAGGCCATCGTCGGCAAGCAGTTACAGCCGCGGTTCGCTCATTACGGGCCATTTCAGGATGAACACGGCCAGATCATTGATGAAGGTATCGCCCTGTATTTCCCGGGCCCGAACTCCTTCACCGGCGAAGACGTGCTTGAACTGCAAGGTCACGGCGGCCCCATCGTGCTCGATATGCTCCTGCAGCGCTGTGTACAACTCGGCAGTCGCCTGGCCAGACCCGGTGAATTCAGCGAGCGTGCATTCCTTAACGACAAGCTCGACCTGGCCCAGGCTGAGGCAATCGCTGACCTGATCGAGGCCAGTTCCGCCCAGGCTGCACGTAATGCGCTGCGTTCTCTGCAGGGCGCGTTCTCCCAACGTGTGCATAACCTCACCGAGCGGCTCATCAGCCTGCGCATCTACGTTGAAGCGGCGATCGACTTTCCTGAAGAAGAAATCGACTTCCTTGCCGATGGCCACGTGCTGAAGATGCTCGATGAAGTGCGAGAGCAGTTATCCACAGTGCTGCGTGAAGCGAATCAAGGGGCTCTGTTGCGTGACGGCATGACCGTTGTCATCGCCGGCCGTCCAAACGCGGGCAAATCGAGTCTGCTCAACGCGCTGGCCGGCAGGGAGGCTGCGATCGTCACGGAGATCGCCGGCACGACCCGCGACATATTGCGCGAACATATCCACATCGATGGCATGCCGCTTCACGTTGTCGACACGGCAGGTCTTCGTGACACCGAAGACCAGGTTGAGCGCATCGGTGTCGAGCGTGCATTGAAAGCCATCAACGAAGCCGACCGGATTCTCCTCGTCGTGGATGCCACTGCGCCTGAAGCTGTTGATCCGTTTGCCCTATGGCCGGAATTTCTTGAGCAGCGCCCTGATCCGGCTCATGTCACCCTGATCCGCAACAAGGCGGACCTCAGTGGAGACCCGGTAGGGCTTGCAGTCAGCGGCGATGGCCACGTCACCATCAACCTGAGTGCCAAGGCTGGCGGAGAGGGGCTTGAGCTGCTGCGCGAGCACCTGAAAGCCTGCATGGGTTATCAACAGACCTCTGAAAGCAGCTTCAGCGCACGCCGACGTCATCTGGAAGCGCTGCACAAGGCCAGCGTCTCCCTCGAACACGGCCGTTCACAGCTGACATTGGCGGGCGCCGGTGAGTTGCTGGCTGAAGACTTGCGACTGGCACAGCAGTTCCTGGGCGAGATTACCGGCGCATTCAGCTCGGATGATCTGCTGGGGCGCATCTTTTCCAGCTTCTGCATCGGTAAATAACCCCTTCGCCTGCCCACAGGCAGACCCCTTTTCCGCGGTCTGCCTGTTTTTTCCCCCTCAAATGCCTTCCATCCGCGCCGTTCAGGCCGTCGGATCGCTTTCGTGCGCCTGCTGTTTATCTGCGAAACCGCTACGAGATGCGAAATGAGCCCTGTGCATAACCCCAATTCAGCTCAGTTGATAAGTGGGCCTCGGACCTGAGGATAATCGCCCCTGTGGGTAAAAGCCCATTTAATCCACAGGCTTAAACGGGTTATCCAACGGTCTCATTGTCACCTGATCACAGAGTTTTGATTCTCTGTACAGCAAGCAGAATATGGGCTGTATAAATCTATCCACAGAAAGGTCGCTCTCTAAACATAAACATAAAAACAAAGCTTTTATAAATTTCTCTCTCTTTTAATTTTTTAGCTGCCATTCATCCACAGCTGGTTAAATTTTGCGCAAAAGGTTCCTTTCGAGGGGGGGAAGTCCCTATACTTGCCGCCAATTTCCTATTCCCCCCCATTAACAGGCACGAGGTGCGTGGTGGATTTCCCTTCCCGTTTTGAAGTGATCGTCATCGGCGGCGGTCATGCCGGTACCGAGGCAGCACTGGCGTCTGCTCGCATGGGTGCAAAAACCCTGCTGCTGACGCATAACGTGGAAACCCTCGGGCAAATGAGTTGCAACCCTGCCATTGGCGGGATTGGTAAAAGCCATCTGGTCAAAGAGATTGATGCGCTCGGCGGCGCCATGGCCACCGCGACCGATCTGGGTGGCATTCAATTTCGCGTACTGAACAGCCGCAAAGGCCCGGCCGTACGTGCGACACGCGCTCAAGCCGACCGCATTCTGTATAAGGCCGCGATTCGCGAGATCATCGAGAACCAGCCGAACCTGTGGATATTTCAGCAATCCTGTGACGACCTGATCGTCGAGCAGGATCAGG
>CAURWS010000144.1:0-7817 GCA_963528485.1 uncultured Pseudomonas sp.
GCCGGGGCCTGCTCGCCGTGCAGTGCTCCGTGCTCGACGATGTCGTCGAGCATCGGCACGTCCACGTCATCGGCCACCGGTGAGTAACCCAGCCGCGCCAGGCTTTGCTCGGCCAGATCCAGCACATGCGCGCCCGGCGCTTGCGGGTCTTCGGCCATGCGCTCCAGGTAGTACTCAATGCCAATGATGACGTCGGCCAGATGATCGAGCTGCGACCAGGCGGGCGGCTTCTCGTCGCGCAGCAGGTGTTCGATGATGTAATCGTTGCAGGCCGCCAACAGCCCGGCCGCGCGAGCCAGCGGAATCATCGCCAGCGCGCCGCGCACCTGAATCAGTTGCGCCGACAACGGCGCCAGGCGTTCGCGATCCAGTTCGCCGTCGACGTAATCATCGATGACGTCCTTGGCCTGCTGCAGCACGATACGCGCTTCCTTGATCACCAACTGGTGGATCTGGCTCAGGTCGGTGGTGGGCAGGCGGCTTTCTTCGGGGCTGCTCTGGTCGACCGTTCCGGCCATGCCCGCCAGGGTGGCTTCGACGTAAAGCAAGGCGCCGGCGACGTCCATCAAGGTCGGGTCGTTGGGCTCGCGCTGTCCTTGGGCCATGCCCTGAACCACGGCCAGTTGATCGATGATCACCTTGCGCGGCTGGCCAAAGCCCAGCACCGCCAGGGTGTCGGCGATCTGTCGCAGGGGCGGCAGCAAAGCATTGAGTTCGCTGACATGCTGGCGATTGCCGCGCACGAATACGTCCAGCCGTTCTTTGGTGCGCACCAGCTCATCGCACAGCGCGATGATCACCGAGCGCATGGCGTCGCGATCAGGGCCCGCCATCCGTGCGCGCTCTTGATCCACCAGCGCGCTTTCGGGCAGTGCCTCGGCGAGGCCGTATTGGTCCTTCAAATCCATCATCCTCTGAGCCTGACTGCCAGATTTAGCGATATAGAACAGCAGACTTTTCAGCAGCTCATCCGGAGCGGGCTGGTTGATCCCGGCGATGCCTTGCTCCAGCAGGCGCTTGAGTTCCTTGTCGGCGTCCTTGAACAGGCTGCGCAGCGCCGGGCTGTTGGTGAAATTGCCGCTGGCCATGCCCTCGACCAGCGCACTGGCGATGCGCCACAACGGTTCGAGGGGCGCATCTTTACACAGGGTTTCCAGACGCGCGAAGACCTTGGTCATGTAATCGAGCTGCGTCCGCACATCCTGTTCGCGCAACAGGCCAACGAGGGCGGTTTGAAGGGTCTGACGCCATTTGCGCAACTTGGCGGGCAACTCGGGAATGTCGCGCTCGGCCAGGGTCCGGGCATCGAGTTCGGGTACCGATAAAAGCTGCGGGGAGAACAGGCTGGTTTCCGAAAGCAGGCTTTCGCCCCGGGCGCTGCGCAGGTCATTGAGCAGCGGCAAGACCACCAGCGGCAGATCGCGCCGGGCCGAGTGCACGCGCTCCAGATACACCGGCAGCTGATTCATGGCCTGATGCAGCAACTGCACCGCTTCGGCCTCTTGCGCCACGTGGCCTTGCTGCAGAGCCAGTGCCAGTTGCTCGATTTCCTCGGCGAAGAGCGCGGCGCCGTAGAACTCGATCATCTGCAGGCTGCCGTGGACTTGATGGATGAAGTCCAGACAGACTTCCATCGTCGACGGATCGTGAGGGCGCGACTCGAACACGTCCAGCGCCTGCCGGGCGTGCTTGAGGGTCTCGCCTATTTCGCCCTTGACCCACTCCAGGGCCACGTAGTCGCGACGGTCAGCCATGCTGGCTCCAGTTGCCCAGGTCGTGAGGCCTGACGATCAATGTGAATCCCGTGATGCCGGGAGTGTAAACCCGGACACCGAACGGCGCATTTCGCTGGCCATTTTCGCCAGGTTGCCCATGCTCTGCGCTGTGGCCGCCGTCCCCGAGGTGGTCTGGGTGGTGGTCTGCTGGATCACGGTCATGGTCGCGGAAATCTGCTGGCCCAGCGCGGCCTGTTGCTGCGCGGCATTGGTAATGCTCTCGACCAGCGCCGCCAGCACCTTGGACACGCCTTCGATTTCCTCCAGCGCCACACCGGCATCCTGCGCCAGCCGGGCGCCGCGCACCACTTCGGTGGTGGTCTGCTCCATGGAGATAACCGCTTCGTTGGTGTCATTTTGAATCGCGCGGACCAGCGTCTCGATCTGCTTGGTGGCCGACGAGGAGCGCTCGGCCAGGCGCTGTACTTCGTCGGCAACCACCGCAAAGCCGCGTCCGGCATCGCCGGCCATGGAGGCCTGGATCGCGGCGTTGAGTGCCAGGATGTTGGTCTGGTCGGCAATGTCATCGATCAGGCTGACAATGTCACCGATTTCCTGAGAAGACTCACCCAGACGCTTGATCCGCTTGGAGGTGTCCTGAATCTGCTCACGAATGTTGTCCATGCCGTTGATGGTGTTGTGCACCACCTCGTTGCCCTTGTTGGCAATCGCCACGGAGCGCTCCGCTACCGCCACCGATTCCGAGGCGTTGGCCGAGACCTGCTCCACCGAACGGGACATGTCGTTAACCGCGTTTGAAGCCGCGGCGATCTGCAGCGCCTGGTGTTCGGAGGCTGCCGCCAGTTGCGTCGCGGTGGTCTGGGTGTCCTTCACGGCGCCAAATACCTGCTCGGCGGTGAGGTTGATGGTCGCCACCAACTCGCGCAGTTGGTCGATGGAATTGTTGATGGAGTCGGCGATGGCGCCCGTGAAGTCTTCCGTCACCGAGGCCGACACGGTCAGATCGCCGTCGGCCAGGTCTTCGATTTCATCGAGCAGGCGCATGATCGCGGTCTGGTTGCGATCGTTCTTTTCGGCGGTCTCGCGCAGCTGGCGGTTGGTTTCACGGACCATCACCAGGCCGATGAGGATGATCGACGCCAACGCCAGCAAGCCCAGAATGTAGCCGCCATAGCTGTTGGTGGTGCGGCTCCCGGCCATGTGCTCAAAGCTGTTGGCCAGCACCGAGGCTTCGTCGAGCAGGGTTTGCGAGAGGGTGAAGATGTTGCCGGCGGCTTCGCGCACTTCGAGCAATTCCGGCGACGTTTCCAGAATTTCGTCTACCGATCCCGACACGAACTGGAACAGCTCGGCAATTTCAGCCAGTCGCGCGCGGGCGTCACGGTCTTCGACCTGAGTGATCTTCAGCGTCGCGTTGCCTTGAAGCATGCCGTTGAGCACGCGCCCGAACTGCGTGGCGTCACGCCCAAAGGCGTCGGCGGCCTGAACGGCGGTTTCGTCGCCCGACAGCACTGTATTGACTGCACCGAGAATCCGCTCGGCCAACAACGACTGGCGTTGAGCGAGCGCCACCTGGCTGGCGGGCGCGCGGTTTTGCAGGAGGATATCGACGACTTTTTCCGACTCGATCTGCAGTTGCGGAATGGTTTCGGCCAGCGTGGCCGCTACCTGATGCAGAGACAACACGGTTTGTTCGCGCGAAAGAATCACATCGGTGCTTTTTCGCAGATTTTCCCAATCGTTTTGCACCGCTTTCAGCTCATCGGCGACCGCCGCAGGCGCGGCAGGCAGGCCGGTGTTCTTGTCGCCTTTCTTCAGGTACTGCCAACGGGTGTCGAAATCGTTGCGTGCGTCTGCCAGCAATTTAAAGGCAGCGGTCTTGCCTGCTGCGGCTTCGGTGGCGTTCTTGGCGATGCGCTGGGACAGCACGCGCAGCTCACCGGCGTGGCCGATGTACTGCTTGTCATAGTTGGACTGCGTGCTCAGGTACGCGAAATTGCCGAACAGCAGCATGATCAACACGATCAGGCCGATGAACAGGGCGACGATCTGCGAACGGCTGCGCAGGCCTTCCAGGGACTTGCCGGTTTTACTCATTTCTCAGGGCTCCGCCTGAAGATCAGTGTGCATTGCGGATGCCTGAACACTCGGGGTCTCACAGATTGATGGGCTGTCTGGCAAGCAATCACAGCGCAACATCCATGAAACCCGGCGACTGCACCAGGCTTCTCGGACTGAACACCCGCCACGCCTGCTCATGCAGGAAACGGCCCTGAATATAAGGCGCGATGTCGGGATCGCTGTCACCCAAAAACTCCGGCATCAGGCTGCGCTCGCTGAAATGCTGCATGCCCAGTACCTCATCGACCAGTAGCCCCACAAACACGTCCTGATGATCGATCACCAGCACGCGGCGCTGTTTGCGCAAAGGCGAGAGTTCATGACCGAAAAAGGCGTACAGGTCCATGATCGGCAACAGCCGCCCACGCAGGTTGGCGATGCCCTTGACCCAGGGTTTGACACCCGGCATCACGGCATGGCGCGGTTCGTGGAGGATTTCGTCAACTTCGCCCAGGGGCGCGACGTAATAGCGCTCGCCCATGCGAAACCCGATGCCGCTCCAGCCTTGCTGCCGGGTTTCCTGCAACGGCAGGCCGGCCGCCAGCGAGCGGCACCGCTGGTCGATGTCGAGCAGCAGCTGAAAGGCGGTTTGCGACTGGGCCATGAACGCGAGTCGGGCTTCAGCCCGCCAGGACCGCGTTCAGGGTTTTCATCAGGGTTTCTTCATCCACCGGCTTGGTCAGGTAGTCCCGCGCGCCCTGGCGTTTGCCCCAGACCTTGTCGGTTTCCTGATCCTTGGTGGTGATCATGATCACCGGGATCGTGTTGGTGTCGGCATCCTTGGTCAACTGACGGGTCGCCTGAAAGCCGTTGAGGCCCGGCATGACGATGTCCATGAGCACGGCATCCGGTTTTTCCTGACGCGCCAGGGCCACACCATCGGCACCGTTTTCGGCCTTGAGGACCTGATGGCCGTGTTTCTCCAGCATCCCGGTCAGCTTGTACATTTCAGTCGGCGAGTCATCGACGATCAGAATTCGAGCCATGGTGCTTCCCCATAGAAACAGCCGTCCCCGTGCACGGGCGCGGCATCAAGATAGTTGTTGTTCGACTGCTACGAACTCCGGCACATGGGCCTTGATCGCATTGAGCAGCTCGTCCTTGCTAAACGGTTTGGTCAAAAACTGATCGGAACCGACGATACGCCCCTTGGCCTTATCGAACAGCCCATCCTTGGAGGACAACATGATCACCGGCGTAGACTTGAATGCACGGTTGTTCTTGATCAACGCACACGTCTGATACCCGTCCAGTCTGGGCATCATGATGTCGACAAAAATGATTCTTGGATGATTATCAGCGATCTTGGCCAGGGCATCGAAGCCGTCCACAGCGGTGATCACTTCACAACCGACGTTCTTCAACAGGGTCTCGGCGGTACGACGAATCGTTCGCGAGTCGTCGATGACCATGACTTTCAATGGGGCGGAATGCTGTTCCATATCTGCTCTACCATCGCCGCGGCGATTCAGATGGGTTTGCCTTCGGCCGTCTGGTTTGGGTCGGGATCGCTGAACCCCCATCTAGAGGGGTGTATGACAACGGGTCACGCGCGAGGTGCCGAGCCTTTTTAGCACACTCTAAAGACGCAATCCATAAAGCATATGCGCCACGCTGCCCCTTGACCCGAAGCCTGCGCAGCGCCACCCTGACGCGTATTTTCAGGCCCGCCCGGGCCATTACCGGACAGAGGATATTACCCATGAGCGTTCGCGTCGGAATTGTCATGGACCCCATCGAGCGCATCTCCTACAAGAAGGACAGCTCGCTGGCCATGCTCCTGGCGGCGCAAGCGCGCGGCTGGTCGCTGTTCTATATGGAGCAGCAGGATCTGTATCAGGTTGCCGGCCAGGCCCGCGCCCGCATGAAACCGCTGAAAGTCTTCGCCAACCCTGAGCACTGGTTCGAATTCGAAGACGAAATCGACAGCGGCCTGGACGATCTGGACGTGATCCTGATGCGCAAGGATCCGCCGTTCGACATGGACTTCATCTACACCACCTACCTGCTCGAACAAGCCGAGCGCGCCGGCACGCTGATCGTCAACAAGCCGCAGAGCTTGCGCGACTGCAACGAAAAGCTGTTCGCCACGCAATTCCCGCATTGCACCCCGCCGACGCTGGTCAGCCGCCGCGCCGACATCCTGCGCGCCTTTGCTGCCGAGCATGGTGACGTGATCTACAAGCCGCTGGACGGCATGGGCGGCACCTCGATCTTCCGCCACCGCGCCGAAGACCCGAACCTGTCGGTAATCCTGGAAACGCTCACCGTCAACGGCGCGCACCAGATCATGGCCCAGGCCTATCTGCCGGGGATCAAGGACGGCGACAAGCGCATCCTGATGGTCGATGGCGAGCCGGTGCCTTACTGCCTGGCGCGCATTCCGGCCGCAGGCGAAACCCGTGGCAACCTGGCCGCCGGTGGCCGTGGCGAAGCCCGTCCGCTGACCGAGCGTGATCGCTGGATCGCCGCCGAAATCGGCCCGACCCTGCGTGAAAAAGGCCTGCTGTTCGTGGGTCTGGACGTGATCGGCGAGCACCTGACCGAAATCAACGTCACCAGCCCCACCTGCATTCGGGAGATCGACAACGCGTTCGGCACCGATATCGGCGGGATGCTGATGGATGCGATCGAGAAGAAGCTCAAGGCGCGTTAAGCCCCTACTCGCTTCTGCCCGAAGGGCGTAGGAGCTGGCCTGCCTGCGATCTGCCGCGCAGCGGCAGTAAGACCTGACATCTCGGTTGTGTCAGGCACGCCTTGCACACAGGATCCACGACTGCTACGCAGCCGATCGCAGGCAAGCCAGCTCCTTCGGCATTTGGCCAGAATCAAAAGCTTATCGTCCTCACCGCCCACTAATCGGCCCGCCGTCATCAAACCCCAAGACGCCCCTGACATTGCGTTATCATGCGCGGCCTGAATTTCGCCTTAAGTTGGTTTTCACAATGCTGGCTCATGTGATTGCGGAGCGTCGATGAACGCTGCGGTCGACAGTGATCTCCCGATGGCCCTGACCCGCACCCACGTGCGCCCGGCCGATCGCCTGGGCTTTACCCTGCTGATCGCGGCCTTGGTGCACCTGGCCATCATCCTCGGCGTGGGCTTTACCTACGTCAAACCGGAAAAGATCAGCCAGACGCTGGAAATCACCCTCGCCCCGTTCAAAAGCGACACCAAGCCCAAGGACGCGGACTTCCTCGCCCAGGAAAACCAGCAGGGCAGCGGCACCCTCGACAAGAAGGCTGTGCCCAAGACCACTGAAATCGCGCCCTATCAAGACACCCAGATCAACAAGGTGACCCCGCCGCCCGCCGCCAAGCCGGTGGTCAAGCAGGAAGCGCCGAAAACCGCCGTCGCCACCAAAGCGCCAGCGAGGGAAAAGACCGCCGCCAAGCGCGAAGAAGTCAAACCGGACGAGCCGAAAAAGGCCGCGCCGACCTTCGACAGCACCCAGTTGAACAGCGAGATCGCCAGCCTTGAAGCCGAACTGGCCGATGAGCAGCAGGCCTACGCCAAGCGCCCGAAGATCCACCGCCTGAGCGCGGCCTCGACGATGCGCGACAAAGGCGCCTGGTACAAAGAGGACTGGCGCAAGAAGATCGAGCGCATCGGCAACCTCAACTACCCCGAAGAAGCCCGGCGTAAGCAGATCTACGGCAGCCTGCGGATGATGGTGTCGATCAACCGCGACGGCTCTTTATATGAAGTGCTGGTGCTGGAGTCGTCCGGCCAGCCGCTGCTGGATCAGGCCGCACAGAAGATCGTGCGCCTGGCGGCGCCATTTGCACCGTTTACGGGTGACCTGTCAGACATCGACCGACTGGAAATCATCCGCACCTGGAAATTTGCTCGCGGGGACAAGCTTTCCAGTAATTGACCGGCCGCACTTGGCGTAGGAGCGCGCGTGCCCGCGATGGCGGTGTGTCAAACAAACACGCTCCTTCTGACACGACGCCATCG
>CAURWS010000145.1:0-7809 GCA_963528485.1 uncultured Pseudomonas sp.
AGTGACCACTGTCTGGCCGCGACCTGAGCCATGCGCGGGTGACCGTGACCGAGCACGGCCACGTTATTGAGCATGTCCAGGTACGAGCGGCCCTGCATGTCGATCAGGTGATTGCGCCAGCCGCGCTCGATCTGCGGCGGGGCCTGGTAATAGTGCTTCTGCGAGCGGGCAAAACTGGCGTCACGGCGGGCCAGCAGCTCGGCGGAATCCTGAGCCTTCGGCGCATCGCAATCAAAGCCCAGCAGGGCTTTGGGCGACGGGCACAGTGCGCGCCACGCCGCGGCTCTTGAAGGCGTGGAGAACAACGGCGGGCTGACATCCTGCTCGGTACACAGCTGCACGATCAGCGAGCCACCGCCCTGCCCGATCACATCGCCTGCGCCGAATTCGACACCCGAATCGAAATCCGAACGCACGCCCCACAGGCGCAGTGTCCAATCCGCGCCCACCAACGCCAGCGCACCGTCGGCGGTGTGGCGCAGTGTGCCGTAGAAAGGTGAATGGACTGCTGTGCCGTGGGGCATCTGCAATTCGACGTGCAGCGCGAAAGTCTCGGGCTCGCGAGCGCTGTCAGGCAGGGTTCGCGACAACCGGTATTCGCCGTAGCGGCTGGCGGCCAGCCCATAGACGTGAGCCGCCTCTTTGAGCAGTTGCTCGTCGATCTCGCTCTGTTCCCAATTGCCGGCCTCAAAGTGTTCACTGAGCACGCCCAGATCGACGGTGGTAACGGCCTGCCCGCTCAAGCTCGGCAGCAGCGGTGAAAAACCGGTTTGCTCGACAGGCGCTTCAAGCAGCCCGACCGCGTTCAGAATCGCTGCCTCCATCAGCGCCATCGGCACCGATGTGGCAACGTCGAAGATGTTCCACTCGCTCTCAAGATTCGCCTGAATATAGGAGTTGCCCGGCTCGATGCTGGCCTGCTGCTCGCTGCTGAGAACGAGCACCGCCGAGCGGGCGACGATGAGCGGCCATAGGGCTTTGAGCTCTTCGACCTGCAACGGGTTGATCGCGTGATAGGCCTGGATCGCCGGCAGGATATAAAGCGGATCGCCCTCAGCGTGATGCAGCAGCGCAGCGCAGGTCACCGACAGATCCGCGATGCGCCAGGTGCGTACCAGGTCGCCAAAGTCGATCAGGCCCTGCAATTGCCACAGGTGATGGTCGTTGCGGCGCCAGACGACGTTGTATTCAGTGATGTCCAGGTGAATCGCCTGCACCGGCAACGCAGCAATCAATGGCAACAAGCGCCGATGGGCTTCTGCGGCGGCCTTGTCGATGCAGGCGCGCGCGTCGACGTTGTCGATGACCGGCAGCAGGTGTTTGATCAGCGCGCTGGCGTGGCGCGGGTCCCATTGCAGAATGCGCTCAAGCCCCGCGTGCTCAAAGCCCGCCAGCGCGACATCGACGCGGGCGCACAGCTCGGCCAGATGGGTGACGACGTCGCGGCTCAAATGCTGAACGTCTGCGATCGACTGCCCGTCGATGAACTCCAGCAGACGCACATGAACAGGTTGCCCTCCCACCTCGACCGATAACAGGTCTTCGCCTGTGTTCGCAGGCACCACGCTCGGCACGCGCACCTCCGGCTGTGCCCCCAGATGCCGCAGCGCCGCATGCTGGGCGGCCAGTTCAACGGTTGCGTAGTCCCCACGGCAAACCTTCAGCACGAAGCGCCGCCCGTCGCCTATATCCACCCGAAAATTGCGATCCTGCTGGCTGCCCAGCTCCTTCAAAGCGCCCGCCAGCCCGTAATGCGTCCAGAGCAGTTCGGCTGCCTGATCGTGAGTGATCTGCGGGCACGGCAGGCTGGAGCGACGAATCAAGGTGGCGAGCGGCATGTGAACGATCCCAAGGGGCATGGATGGACGGGCAATATCGCCAGTTGCCTGTGAAATTGGCAACCCCGATGCGGTCGGACTTGAACGAATCGTTGGGCGATCGATAGATAGCGTAGTCGTTAAGCGGGTGAAACACTCACGGCGGTTTTATGACGCGCCAACGATCCCATAATCAATTATATTCATCGCCTCTGAGCGGTTTGCGCCTTGCGCCTGTCACCACTCCCCCTCAAGCTATGCTTTGTACTCTTGACGTCCAGCCAGGGAAGAAGGTCTCTCCATGCGAATACTTGTCACCGGTGGCGCCGGTTTTATCGGCTCCGCGCTGATCCGCCATCTGATCAACAACACCGACCATGACGTACTCAACCTCGACAAGCTGACGTACGCAGGCAACCTCGAATCGCTGCAAAGCATCGTCACCAATACCCGTTACGAATTCGTACAGCAGGACATCGTCGACCAGGCCGAAGTCAGCAAGGTGCTGGCGCGCTTCAAGCCCGACGCAATCATGCACCTGGCGGCTGAATCCCACGTCGACCGTTCCATCGATGGGCCGTCGGAGTTCATCCAGACCAACATCGTCGGCACCTACAGCCTGCTCGAAGCGACCCGCGGTTACTGGCAGACCCTGCCGGAAGCCGAGCGCGCCGCGTTCCGTTTTCACCATATTTCCACCGACGAAGTGTACGGCGACCTGCACGGCGTCGATGACCTGTTCACCGAGACCACGCCCTACGCGCCTAGCTCGCCATACTCGGCCAGCAAAGCGGCATCCGATCACCTGGTTCGCGCCTGGCAGCGCACCTACGGGCTGCCGGTGGTCGTGACCAACTGCTCGAACAACTACGGGCCGTTCCACTTCCCGGAAAAACTCATTCCGCTGGTCATCCTCAACGCCCTCGCGGGCAAGCCGCTGCCGGTGTATGGCAACGGCCTGCAAGTGCGTGACTGGCTGTTCGTCGAAGACCACGCCCGCGCGCTGCTCAAGGTCGTCACCGAAGGCAAGGTCGGCGAGACCTACAACATCGGCGGCCACAATGAGCAGAAGAACATCGACGTGGTCCGTGGCATCTGCGCGCTGCTCGAAGAACTCGCCCCGGAACAACGCAAGGGCGTGGCCAATTATGCGGACCTGATCACCTACGTGACCGACCGTCCCGGCCATGACATGCGCTACGCCATCGACGCCAGCAAGATCGAGCGCGAACTGGGCTGGACGCCTGAAGAAACCTTCGAATCGGGTCTGCGCAAAACCGTTCAGTGGTATCTCGACAACCTGGAATGGTGCCGCAACGTACAGGACGGCAGCTATCAGGGCGAACGCCTGGGCACCCACGTGAAGGATCTGATCGCATGACTAAAGGCATCGTATTGGCAGGTGGCTCCGGCACACGTCTGCACCCGATCACCCTCGGCGTCTCCAAACAGCTGTTGCCCATCTACGACAAACCGATGATCTACTACCCGATCTCGGTGCTGATGCTGGCCGGGATCAAGGAGATCCTGATCATTTCCACCCCGCTGGACCTGCCGCAATACAAGGCCCTGCTCGGGGATGGCAGTCAGTTCGGCGTGCACTTCAGTTACGCCGAGCAGCCTAAACCGGACGGTCTGGCCCAGGCTTTTCTGATCGGCGAAGAATTCATCGGCGACGACTCGGTGTGCCTGATTCTGGGCGACAACATTTTCCACGGTCAGCACTTCAGTGATCAGCTCAAGCGCGCGGCCGCCAACAAGTCTGGCGCGACCGTATTCGGTTACTGGGTCAAGGATCCGGAGCGCTTTGGTGTCGTCGATTTCGACGAGAAAGGCAACGCGCTGTCCATCGAAGAAAAGCCCAAGGCGCCGAAATCCAGCTACGCGGTGACCGGGCTGTATTTCTACGACAACGCCGTCATCCAGATCGCCAAGGACGTGGAACCCTCGCCTCGGGGCGAGCTGGAAATCACCGACGTCAACAACGCCTACCTCAAGCGCGGCGACCTGCGCGTCGAGCGCTTCGGTCGTGGCTTTGCCTGGCTCGACACCGGCACCCACGACAGCCTCCTGGATGCCTCGCAGTACGTGCAGACCATCGAGCATCGCCAAGGCCTGAAAGTGGCCTGCCTTGAGGAGATTGCCTATCAGAACGGCTGGATCGATCGCACTCACCTGCTGAGCCGGGCGCAGTATTTCGGGAAAACCGGCTACGGTCAGTACCTGTTCCAGATTGCAGGGGAAAGTCAGTGAAAGTCATCGAGAGCGAGTTGCCTGAAGTCCTCATCATCGAGCCCAAAGTGTTCGGCGATGAGCGTGGCTTCTTCTACGAGAGCTTCAACGCCAAGGCCTTTGCCGAGGCGACCGGGATCGACGCTCAGTTCGTGCAGGACAACCACTCGCGTTCGCAGAAAGGCGTGTTGCGCGGCCTGCATTATCAGATCGAAAACCCGCAGGGCAAACTGGTACGCGTCACGGCGGGCCGGGTGCTGGACATCGCCGTCGACATTCGTCGCAGCTCGCCGCACTTCGGCAAGTGGTTCGGCCTTGAGCTGTCGGCTGAAAACGCGCGTCAGCTGTGGATTCCGCCTCGCTTCGCCCACGGCTTCGTGGTGCTCAGCGACTACGCCGAATTCCTCTACAAGACCACCGATTACTACACGCCTTCGGCCGAGCGCTGCATTCGCTGGGACGATCCGGAGCTGGGCATCGACTGGGGCCTGAGCGAAGCGCCCACCCTGTCGGCCAAGGATCAGGCGGGCAAAAGCCTGAAAGACGCGGACCTGTTTGCATGAGCGCGCCGTTGCGGATTCTCATCACCGGGCAGCACGGCCAGGTTTCCCAGGCCTTGCAGCACAGCCTCAAGGATCTGGGCGAGCTGATCGTGCTGGGGCGTGAGCAGCTGGATCTGAGTCAGCCCGAGTCGATCCGCGCGGTGGTCCGCGAGCTCAAGCCGGGACTGATCATCAATGCCGCCGCGTACACCGCCGTGGACCAGGCTGAAAGCGAGCCGGATCTGGCGCTTGCAATCAACGCGACCTCTCCGGGCGTATTGGCCGAGGAAGCTGCAGCCTTGGGCATTCCGTTGATTCATTACTCCACCGACTATGTGTTCGACGGCAGCAAGGATGGCCCGTGGACGGAGTCCGACACGCCCAACCCGTTGGGGGTGTATGGCAGCAGCAAGCTGGCAGGCGAGCAGGCTATCGAGAAAGCGGGCGGTCAGTACCTGATCCTGCGCACCAGTTGGGTCTACTCGCTGACCGGGCGCAACTTTTTGCTGACCATGCAGCGCCTGCTGCAAGAACGCGAAAAGCTCACCATCGTGGCCGACCAGATCGGCGCGCCGACCTGGGCGGGCGCCATCGCCCAGAGCACCCGGCAGTTGATCGAGCGCTGGCGTGACGGCAAGCCGGGGGCCTGGAGTGTCTATCACCTGACCGCCGCTGGAGATACCTCGTGGTTCGGTTTTGCACAGGCAATCGGTCAGCAATTGATCAAGGCCGGCAAGCCCTGCGCGACGCTTGAGCCCATTCCTTCCAGCGCCTACCCCACTCCTGCCAAGCGCCCGCTTAACTCGCGCCTGGATTGCAGCCGCCTTGCGCGCGAATGGAGCGTCAGCCAGGCGGATTGGCACGACGCAATGCTGGAGTGCTTAGCGCAGCAGCGATAGGCATAATGTGGCGTACATCCGAGACCAACCGGCGTACGCCACACGATGACTTCCTCTCTCCCCCGTCGCCCCCGCTGGCGCAGCCTCGCGCTGCTGGCCTTGATCCTGGCGCCGTTGCTGTGGCCGCTTGAGCGCCTGGCCGAGCATTACTACCGCACCGAACTGCTGAGCCAGAACCGCCAGACGCTGGACCTCTACGTCGCCAACCTGCTCGGCACCTTGCATCGCTATGAAGTGCTGCCGCAGATCCTCGGCGACCTGCCCGGCCTGCGCGCCACGCTGGCCAACCCGCAGGACAAGCAGACTCAGGAACAGGCCAACCTGCTGCTGATGAACACCGCGCGCCAGACCGGCGCCGAAGTCATCTACCTGATGGCCCCCAACGGCGACACCCTCGCGGCCTCGAACTGGGACAAGCGCGACAGCTTCGTCGGTCGCAATTTCGCCTTCAGGCCCTATTTCAGCAACGCCATGGCCGGGAAGCTCGGGCGGTTCTTCGGGCTGGGAACGACCTCGGCCAAGCGCGGCTATTTCTTCGCCGCCGCCGTGCGCGACGGCAATACCGTGATCGGTGTGCTGGTGGTCAAGGTCGACCTGGACCTGACCGAAACCCTGTGGGGCAAGACCCCCGAGCAGCTGCTGGTGACCGACCACAATGGCGTGGTGATCCTTACTTCCAACCCCAACTGGCGGTTCCGCGCAACACGCCCGCTCAGCGAAGAAGAGAAGCAGGCGATCGTTGCCATTCAGCCCTACCCGACCCGCGATCCGCGCCCTTTGCAGCTCGACGAAAACGGCTGGCTGACCCAGACCCAGCAGATCGACGAAACCGGCTGGAGCGTGAACATTCTCGCGCCCAAAGTGCTGGTGTCGCGGCCTGTGCGGACAGTCGTGGCCATCGGCGGCGCGACCTTGCTGGTGCTGATGCTGCTGCTCGGCATCCTGATGCAGCGACGTCGCCACTATCTGGATCGCATCCATTTCGAAGGCAAAGCGCGGCGTGAGCTGGAAGCGCGGGTGATCGAGCGCACCAGCGATCTGGAAGGCCTCAACCGACGTTTGCGTCAGGAAGTGCTGGAGCGCGAGCATGCGCAGCAGGAGCTGTTCCGCGCTCAGGACGAACTGGTGCAGGCCGGCAAACTGTCGGCGCTGGGCACCATGTCGGCGAGCATCAGCCACGAACTCAACCAGCCGCTGGCGGCGATCCGCAGCTACGCGGAAAACGCCGAAATCCTTCTTGATCACCAACGCACCGATGATGCGCGCGGCAACCTCAAGCTGATCAGCGAACTGACCGGGCGCATGGCCTCAATCATCGCCCACTTGCGCGCCTTTGCCCGCCGCGATCGCCATGCCCCGGAGAGCGTGGCCCTGCAACCGGCGCTGGACGACGCGCTGGCGCTGCTGGCCAAACGTCGGCGCGCCATGGACGTCGAGCTGATTCGTGACCTGCCGGACGCGACATTGTGGGTGCAGGCCGGCGAAACTCGTTTGCGTCAGGTGCTGGGCAACCTGCTGGCCAACGCGCTGGATGCGCTGACCGAAAAAGGCCCGCCGCGCAAACTGTGGATAAGTGCCGAGCACAACGCCGAGGGCGTCAACCTGTACATTCGCGACAACGGCCCGGGCTTTTCCCGCGAGGCGCTGGAGCATGCGCGCGAGCCGTTCTTCACCACCAAGACTCGCACTCAGGGCCTGGGGCTGGGCCTGGCGATCTGCGATACGCTGATGCGCGCCCTGGGTGGCGAGCTGTTGTTCGCCAACCACCCCGAAGGCGGCGCGCTGCTGACGCTGCGCCTGCGCACCGGGGCTTCAGGGGTCAGTCTTCAACCGCCGGAGGATCTATCTGCATGAGCACGGATACCGCCATCGACAGCCGCATTCAGGTTGTGCTGATCGACGACGACCCGCACCTGCGTCAGGCCCTGAGCCAGACCCTGGACCTGGCCGGCCTGAAAATCCTGCCGCTGAGCGAGGCCAAGGGCCTGCAAGGGCGCATTGAGCGTGACTGGCCGGGCGTCATCGTCAGCGATATCCGCATGCCCGGTATCGACGGCCTTGAGCTGCTGAATCAGCTCCACGCCCAGGACCCGGAGCTGCCGGTGCTGCTGATCACCGGCCACGGCGACGTGCCACTGGCGGTGCAGGCCATGCGCGCCGGAGCCTATGACTTTCTGGAAAAACCCTTCGCCAGCGACGCCCTGCTCGACAGCGTGCGCCGCGCCCTGGCCTTGCGCCGACTGGTGCTGGACAACCGCAGCTTGCGTCTGGAGCTGAGCGACCGCCAGCAACTGAGCGCGCGTCTGGTCGGGCTTTCGC
>CAURWS010000146.1:0-7792 GCA_963528485.1 uncultured Pseudomonas sp.
ATGGGTCGCTGCTGGAAGTGGTGCTGTACGCGCCGCGTGCGAGCCGGGTGTGCGTTATCGAGCTCACTGCTGTTTGACGCCGATGCACTGATGCAGGAGCGCGCTTGCCCGCGATGGCGGTGGGCCATTCACCGCTTCATCGCCTGACGCCACGCAATCGCGGGCAAGCGCGCTCCTACAATGATTACCTCATCAGACAAGCTGATGTTTGCATGACACAAGGACGCGCATGACCACGCTCAACTCAAACAAAGAAACCCCGCGCGCCCTCGCCATTCTGGCCAGCTTCCTGGCGTCGGAATCCGCCGGCGGCATCGTGCTGATGGGCGCCGCATTGGCAGCCGTCATCGTTGCCAATTCACCCATGGCCTCGCTCTACTTCGCCGCGCTGCACACCGTCTGGGGCGGGTTGTCGGTGGAGTTGTGGATCAACGACGGGCTGATGGCGATCTTCTTTCTGATGGTCGGACTGGAGATAAAACGCGAAGTGCTCGCCGGTGGCCTCGCCAGCTGGGGCCAGCGCGCGCTGCCCGGTTTTGCGGCAGCGGGCGGGATGCTTGTCCCCGCGCTGGTCTACGTCGGCATCAATATGGGTAACGCCGAAACCCTCAGCGGCTGGGCGATTCCGGCGGCCACCGACATCGCTTTCGCGCTGGGCGTTTTGTCGCTGCTTGGCAAACGCGTGCCCACTTCGCTGAAGGTGTTTCTCGCGGCGTTGGCGATTCTCGATGACCTGGGCGCCGTCACCATCATCGCGCTGTTCTACAGCACCGGCCTGAACCTGCCGATGCTGGGGGCCTCGTTCGCAACCCTGGCGGTGCTGGTGATCATGAATCGCATGGGCGTGCAGCGGCTGTTGCCTTATCTGTTGCTGGGCCTGTTGCTGTGGTTCTTCGTGCTGCAATCGGGAGTGCATGCAACGTTGGCCGGTGTGGCGCTGGCGCTGTGCATTCCGCTGGGCACACGACAGGAAGAAGCCCGCTCGCCGCTGTTGCTGCTCGAAGAGAAGATGCATTACTGGGTCGCGTTCGCGGTGGTGCCGGTGTTCGGGTTCGCCAACGCGGGGGTGTCGCTGTCGGGGATCACCCTTGGCAATCTGCTGGACCCGGTGCCGCTGGGCGTTGCGCTGGGGTTGTTCGTCGGCAAGCAGATTGGCGTGTTCGTGGCGGCGGCTCTGGCAATCCGCTCGAGGCTTGCGACGTTGCCCGAGGGCAGCAATTGGCTGCAGATGTACGGGGTTGCGCTGTTGTGCGGGATTGGCTTCACGATGAGTTTGTTCATCGGCAACCTGGCGTTTCCAGGCGCGCCGCATCTGATCGATGAGGTGAAGGTGGGGGTGTTGTTGGGGTCGATCTTGTCGGCGCTGGCGGGCGTCGCTTTGCTGCGCAGCAAGTGGGTGGGCCGCTGATCAACCTGGCGTAAAAAAAATGTCCAGGCAGCTGCATCCAGATTCATTTCTGGCGGGTAGTACAGACAGCAGCCCTTCGCTGCCGATGGAATACCTTCAGGAGAAACTGCGATGAACGCTAAACAATACTTCTGCCTGGCCGCCAGCTCACTGGCCCTGACGTGTGCAGCTTCAGCTTTTGCGCAAGCGGATCTGCCCGAAAGCATCAAGGTCCCCGATGGCCATAAAGTCAGCCTGGAGACCACCGGCGTTGGCGAAATCACCTACGAATGCAAAGCCAAAACTGACAACGCCAGCGAACTGGTCTGGACGTTCGTAGGCCCCAAGGCTGTGCTCAATGATCGCCAGGGCAAGCCAGTGGGGACCTATTTCGGCCCGCCGGCCACCTGGGAAAGCAAAGACGGCTCGAAAGTCACCGGAACACAGCTGGCGGTAGCACCGTCGGGCGCGGGTAATCTGCCGTATCAACTGGTCAAGGCCAACCCCGCCGAAGGCAAAGGTGCAATGCACGGCGTTACCTACATTCAGCGGGTCGCGCTTAAAGGCGGCGTGGCACCGTCCAGCACCTGCTCATCCGCCAACAAGGGCGCCAGGGAAGTGGTCAAGTATCAGGCTGACTACATCTTCTGGGCGAGTAACTGATCCCGAGGGTTGGGCGTATCGCGCAGGAACAGTCTATGCTCCTGCGCACACACCCTCGTCAATGATCGCGCAGGCGTCGTCCCTTTGATGGCTGATCAATTTGTCCGCACCACAGACACCCTTTGACTACGAAGCAGCGTTGCAGGCCTGCGCCCGCGGAGAGCGGTGGGCACTGCAACGCCTGTACGAACAGGAAAGCCCTCGCCTGCTAGGTGTGGTGCGACGCATCGTGACCGATCGAGCACGCGCCGAAGACATCGTGCATGACGCCTTCATCAAGATCTGGAGCGGCGCTGCGAGCTTCGACGCCGGGCGTGGCAGCGCACGCGGATGGATGTTCACCGTCGCGCGGCACCTGGCGCTCAACAGCGTGCGCAACAGCGCTCGGGAAGTATCGATGGACGATGATGGCGACCCGGACAGCCATGTTCAGACCACCCTCGAAGGTTGGCAGGAGATGGGCGATGCATTCGACTGGCGGGTCAACCCGGGCCGGATCTACACCTGCCTGGAACAGCTTGAACCGGTGCGCCGCAACTGTATTTTTCATGCTTACGTCGACGGCTATTCTCATCAGCAGATCGCACAGAAACTCGGGGCCCCGCTGGGCACGGTGAAAGCCTGGATCAAGCGCAGCCTGGCTTCGTTGCGGGAGTGCATCGGATGAATAGACAACCCGGGACCACACCGGATCCCGATATCCAGTCTCTTGCAGGTGAATACGTACTGGGCACGCTCTCGGCACTGCAACGCGCCGATGTCCAGAGGCGCCTGGAACATGATGCTGCCTTGCGTAACGCGGTGGATGAATGGGAAGTCCGCTTGCTGGCCCTGACCGATCTGGCTGAGCCGACCGTACCGCCGCCCGCCCTCTGGAACCGGATCGAGCAAACCCTCGACACGCTGCAAACAGCACCTGAGACGCAAACCGCCGCGCCGCTTGACCGCATCACGCGCTGGTGGGACAGCCTCAATCTATGGCGCGGTATCGCAGGCGTCGGCGTGGCCGCGTCGGTGGTACTGGCCTCTGTGCTGGTGACCCAGATGGCCGCAAAACCGGTGCCCTCTTACCTGGTGGTTCTGGTCGCCCCGCAAGACAAGGCGCCGGGCTGGGTGATTCAGGCCAACAATACCCGTGACATTCAGTTGATCCCGTTGGGTGAGTCATCGATACCCGAAGACAAGGCACTGCAGTTCTGGACCAAGGCCGATGACTGGCAGGGCACCGTTTCGCTGGGGCTGGTCAAGCCCGGAGAAGTGCTGAGCGTGCCACTGGACAAGCTGCCGCCCTTGCAGCCCAACCAGCTGTTCGAGCTGACCCTGGAAAAATCCACCGGCTCACCGATCAACAAACCTACCGGGCCCATTCAGTTCATAGGACGGGCGGTCAAGGTGATCTGAGGTTCTGCCTGATCAACGTCGGCGCAGGACAAAAATTCGCCTCCCGTGCGTCGTAACAGTGTGTTTCAAGAATGCATCGGCGGTTATTCTCACTCATACATCGCACCCGCCTCCGGTGCGCCGCCGGGCACGGTCAACGCCTGTATGGAGCGCGGCCCAGCAGTGCTGCGGGAGTGTTTAGGATGAGTGAAAAACAAGACAAGATTCCTGACCTCGACGTCCAGACCCTGGCGGGCGAGTACGTGTTGGGCACCCTGACGGCTGATCAACGGGCTGAAGTGCAAGAGCGTCTGGCCCATGACCCGGTATTGCGCAAGGCCATCGAAGGCTGGCGTTCGCGGCTGCTCACGCTGACCGAAATGGCCGAACCGCCCACACCCTCCTCGCGCCTGTGGAACCGGGTGGAGCGCAACCTGGGTGGTCTGAAGCTCAAGCAGACGGCCGGCAAACCTCGCAAAAAACGCGGCAACCACTGGTGGGACAACGCGGGGCTCTGGCGTGGTCTGGCGGGTGTGGGGCTGGCGGCGTCGGTGATTCTCACCACCCAATTGCTGGGACAAGTGCCTGCGCCGCCAGCGCCAGCGTTTCTGGCAGTGTTGTCCACGCCTGACAACAACACCCCTGGCTGGGTGATCCAGGCCAGCAACATGCGCGGAATTCAGTTGGTGCCGGTGGATGAAGTGCAAATACCGATAGGCAAGGTGCTGCAGTTCTGGACCCAGGCCGATGATTGGCAGGGGCCGATTTCGTTGGGGCTGGTCTCGCCCGGGCAAACCTTCAAGGTGCCAACGGATCGACTGCCGCCGCTGCAGCCCAATCAGCTGTTCGAGTTGTCGCTGGAGAAAGCCGGCGGCTCGCCGACCAACAAACCGAGCGGGCCGATTCAGTTCGTTGGGCGAGCGGTGAAAGCGGGTTGATCCGCAGCGCTTACCAGCGCAACACACGGGGCCCGATCAGCGCGCCGATTGCCGTCGACAGCAACAAGCCCAGCAGATACCAGACGCCCCAGAACGGGATTTCCATCTCCGGGCAATGCAGGCAGTAAGCAATGGTGGCCAGCGACCCTGCCAGCAACCCGCCGCTCGCGCCTGCCAGACGCAAGCGGGTCGGCGCCATGCCACGCAGCGCCCAGAAGATCGAGATGTACCCCGGAATCGACAGCAGCACGATGTTGATCGCGCAGACCTTCCAGGTTTTGCCGAAGATCATCGCCGCCCGTGTTTCGGGAGCGGCCAGGATCAGGGCATAGACACCGGCCAGCCACACCACCAGAACGCCCGCCCCGGCCAGCCAGCGACCTGCGCCTGGGCTCATGCCAGGTCGTGCCAGGCGGGTGACCATCCCCAGGGCGCCAAGCCCCAGGCACAGCGGAAACGCGATCTTGCCCCAGAACAGTGGCGTTTCGATCACCGTGCGCAAATCCGGGCGGGCGCCGAAGATCGAAAGCACCAGCACGGATGAACCGACCGCCGCCAGCGCCACTGCCAGGCTGAAACGCTTGGCGAGCTGCCGCCGATCAACCGGGGCGACGCCGCCCGCCAGCATGGAAATCAAGTCATCAGTTTTCATTGCGCACCTCGTATGCGTGCCGCCAGCGCCTTGAGGCCGCGATGCACGCCAATCTTCACCGCCGACTCGGACAGCCCGGTCATCTTCGCGGTTTCCGTCACCGACAGCCCTTCGAGCTTTACGTGCATGATCGGCAAACGCTGGCGGTCAGGCAGATCATTCAGCAGCTTGCCCAGATCACGGCTGGCCTGGGCCGGCTCCAGTTCCGGCTCGGCGAACAGCTCGGCGGTGTCGTCGAGGGAATCGTTGAACACCTGCCCTCTGGAGCGTGCACGGAAAAAATCCGTGAGTTTGTAACGAGCGATCGCAAAGACCCAGGCGGTCAGCGGCTGGTCGGCCCGATACGTGTGGCGACCGTTGTGCACTGCCAGTAACACTTCCTGAAGCATGTCCTCGATCTCACCCGGTTGACGTTGCAGGCGCAGCCGCAAAAAGCCGCGCAAGTGGTTGCTCAGTTCGGTCAGGAAGGTGCGATACGCTTGCTCATTGCCGTCCTGCCCTGCCATAAACAGCGATTGCAACTGCACCTCCCGGTTGCGCAGCGCTGTGTTATGCACGGCGTGATCTGTAGTTCGGTCCATCGTTCGCCCTGGTTACATCTGCGTTGAATTATTTATAGGTGAAGCAGCTCGCGCAGTAGATGCCCTACAGCCGCCATAGACAATTCAACTTTCTGTTACCAAATGCACCAGCGTGGGGCGTTCGCACCCAAAAGTAACAAATCCGCGCCTCGCGTAACGCCTGCCTACTCTACCCTGACACCGCGATGAATTGTTTCAGACTATGCCCGGCGCGGCCTTGAGGCATTTCGGTTGAATCATTCGACGAGTTGGCCCTTTGGTTGCATATGCTTGTATGTACAAGTAAATATGAGTATGCAAGAGTACTGTTGGTGCACCGCTTCGATTCACCGTCAGCGGCGCCTGATCTGCAGACCCATATTCCGCCTGTTCGACACAGGCACCGTCAGCCCAGTGCCTGGGCCGGATTGATCATCGAGGATTGCGAAGTGACGACTGACAACAAAACCCCAGCCCAGCAATGGACCAAACGCCGCGACGTGGAAATCCGCGCCGCCCACGGCACTCAACTGACCGCAAAAAGCTGGCTGACCGAAGCGCCGCTGCGCATGTTGATGAACAACCTGGACCCGGCCGTCGCCGAGAACCCCAACGAACTGGTGGTTTACGGCGGTATCGGTCGCGCGGCGCGTAACTGGGAGTGCTACGACAAGATCGTTGAAAGCCTGACCCACCTCAACGACGACGAGACCCTGCTGGTGCAATCCGGCAAGCCGGTCGGCGTGTTCAAGACCCACAGCAATGCCCCGCGCGTGCTGATCGCCAACTCCAACCTGGTGCCGCACTGGGCCAACTGGGAACACTTCAACGAACTGGACGCCAAAGGCCTGGCCATGTACGGCCAGATGACCGCCGGCAGCTGGATCTACATCGGCAGCCAGGGCATCGTTCAGGGCACCTACGAAACCTTCGTGGAAGCCGGTCGCCAGCACTACGACGGTAACCTGAAAGGCCGTTGGGTGCTGACCGCAGGCCTGGGCGGCATGGGTGGCGCACAGCCTCTGGCCGCCACCCTGGCCGGCGCCTGCTCGCTGAACATCGAATGCCAGCAGAGCCGCATCGACTTCCGCCTCAAAAGCCGCTACGTCGACGAGCAGGCCACTGACCTGGACGACGCGCTGGCTCGCATTGCCCAGTACACAAAAGAAGGCAAGGCGATCTCCATCGCACTGCTGGGCAACGCTGCTGAAATCCTTCCGGAACTGGTTCGTCGCGGCGTGCGCCCGGACATGGTCACCGACCAGACCAGCGCCCACGACCCGCTTAACGGCTACCTGCCAAAAGGCTGGACCTGGGAGCAGTACCGCGATCGCGCAGTCACTGAACCTGCCGCTGTGGTCAAGGCCGCCAAGCAGTCGATGGCCGAACACGTCGAAGCGATGCTGGCGTTCCAGAAGCAAGGCATCCCGACCTTCGACTACGGCAACAACATCCGTCAGATGGCCAAGGAAGAAGGCGTGAGCAACGCGTTCGACTTCCCGGGCTTCGTACCCGCCTACATCCGCCCACTGTTCTGCCGTGGCATCGGTCCGTTCCGCTGGGCCGCGCTGTCGGGCGATCCGCAAGACATCTACAAGACCGACGCCAAGGTCAAGGAACTGATCCCGGACGACGACCATCTGCATAACTGGCTGGACATGGCCCGCGAGCGCATCAGCTTCCAGGGTCTGCCAGCGCGTATCTGCTGGGTCGGCCTGGGCCAGCGCGCCAAGCTGGGTCTGGCGTTCAACGAAATGGTGCGCAGTGGCGAGCTGTCAGCGCCGGTGGTGATCGGTCGTGACCACCTGGACTCCGGTTCCGTTTCGAGCCCGAACCGCGAAACCGAATCGATGCAGGACGGCTCGGACGCTGTGTCCGACTGGCCACTGCTCAATGCCCTGCTCAACACCGCGAGCGGCGCGACCTGGGTCTCGCTGCACCACGGCGGCGGCGTCGGCATGGGCTTCTCGCAGCATTCGGGCATGGTGATCGTCTGCGACGGTACTGACGAAGCGGCAGAGCGCATCGCCCGCGTGCTGCACAACGACCCGGCCACTGGCGTCATGCGCCACGCCGATGCCGGTTACCAGATCGCCATCGACTGCGCCAAAGAGCAGGGTTTGAACCTGCCGATGATCAATAAGTAAAACGACGATGCTCTGTAGGAGCGGGGGGGGCCCCGCGGGCGGCGGGCCGCGCTACACCCGGTGGG
>CAURWS010000147.1:0-7782 GCA_963528485.1 uncultured Pseudomonas sp.
GCCTTCGCCAGCAAGCCGGCTCCCACAAGGAAGACGAATGGGTGCTAGTAAGCGATCCGAATATCCTGAAACCGCAGATCCTGCTCGACCGCAGGCGCTTCGCCCTCGTCGAACAGCAGCCGGTGAATGCGCTGCGCGGAAGCCTGGAAATCCACGCCGCCCAGGCTTTTCAGGTCGTATTGGTGGCTGTTGATCTCGGCACGCACGCGCCCCGGATGCGGCGACAGCAGCAGGATCCGGTTGCCCACCACCAGCGCCTCCTCGATGGAGTGGGTGACGAACAGCAGCGTGAAGCGCACCTCTTCCCACAGCTCCAGCAGCTCTTCCTGCATCTTGCGCCGGGTCAAGGCGTCGAGGGCGGCGAACGGCTCGTCCATTAGCAGGATTTTTGGCTGCATCGCCAGCGCACGGGCAATCGCCACGCGTGCCTTCATGCCGCCGGACAGGGTGTGCGGATAGGCATCGGCGAACGCGCTCAGGCCGACCTTTTCCAGGTAATGCCGCGCACGTTCCAGCGCCTCAGGCCGCTTGAGGGTGCGCGAGGCCAGCAGCGGGAACATGACGTTCTCGATCACGGTCTTCCAGGGCGGCAGTTGATCGAACTCCTGAAACACGACGATCCGGTCCGGGCCTGGCTCCTTGACCTGCTGACCGGCCAGACGGATCTGCCCTTCACTGGGCGTGATGAAGCCGGCCACGGCCTTGAGCAGCGTCGACTTGCCGCAACCCGAAGGGCCGAGCAGGACGAAGCGGTCAGCCGGATCGACTTCGAAACTGACTTGATGAGTGGCCCGCACCACGCGTTCCGGCGTGCGGTATTCAAGGCTTACGCCCTGGACTTGCAACAGCGCTTCAGCATGAGGCTGATTGGCCTGTTGCGCGTTCAAGCGATCGCTAGCCGTGTGGCTTTGCAGAACAGCGTTCATGGAACGGGCTCCCGGTTTGGTGCGTGAATCAGAACGGAGCATCGCCCTGAATGGTGGTGCGGTGCAGACGACGACGCAGATGGTCAGGGGTGCCGCCCGCCAGGTGGATCAGGGAGCGGTTGTCCCAGAACACCATGTCGTTCTCCTGCCATTTGTGACGCAGCACGTTCTCGGGACGCACGCTGTGGGCGTAGATCTCGTCGAGAATCGCGCGGCTTTCGTCTTCAGGAAGGCCGACGATGTGCGTCGTGAAACCTTCGCTAACGAACAGCGCCTTACGGCCGTTTTCCGGGTGCGTACGCACGATCGGGTGGCTGACCACGGCGACCTGGGCCAATTGCTCGGCGCTCAGGGTCGGGCGCCAGTTGTCGGCGTTTTTGCCGTGGCTGTAGCGCGAGGTGTAGCTGTGCACGGCGTTGCGACCTTCGACGGCTTTGCGCAGGTGCTCAGGCAGGGTGTCCCAGGCCTGGTGCATGTCAGCGAACAGGGTGTCACCGCCTTCGCTTGGCAGCTCCTGGGCGTAGAGCATCGAGCCCAGGCTCGGCAGCTCCTTGTAGGAAAGGTCCGAGTGCCAGTATTTACCGGCATCGCCCAGACCCACTGGCTGACCGTTCTCGACGATGTTGGAGACGATCAGGATTTCCGGATGGTTGGCGAGCAGGAACTGCTTGAGCACGTGAATCTGCAACACGCCGAAACGGCGGCTGAAATCGATCTGCTGTTGCGGGGTGATCTGCTGATCACGGAACACCACCACATGGTGATCCAGGTGCGCGCGGTGTACGCGTGCGAAATCGGCGTCATTGAGCGGACGGGACAGGTCGAGCCCGACGATTTCCGCGCCCACCTTTTCGGCGAATGGACGCACATCGAACTGCTGATCCGGCGCTTGCGCGGACGTGGAAGCTTGGGAGGCTGCTGGCATGAGAACTCCGACTCCAGAATAGCGTGACTGAGAGGTCGGAACTTTATAGATATAAGAAGATAAATTTAAATATCGTTAAGGAATATGGATAGCGCTGAAAGAACTAGCGGCATCGCAATGCCACTATCGGTCACGGAATCGGTACCAAAGTCTTATCAACCATCGCGAACTCAGCGCGCAAGATAGGTGTCTATCTCAGACCTCGCAGCCCGGTATCGCTGCGATTGAAGCGATGTCAGGGATGAAAACAAGAGGACCGATCATGCCGGTACGCGCCACCGATAACGACCCCTCGCACGACAAAGCACACGACGACAACGTCAAGCTGCTCATCGCCTTGCGCCGCGCCCTGGGCACACATGCAAAAACGCCGACGCATGAACGAGCCGTCGGCGTGAGAAACGTGGGGCGGTGATGTCGTCACGCCCCGTAGGAGCGCGCTTGCCCGCGATGGCGATCTATCTGTGACATCCTTGTCGACTGACACACCGTCATCGCGGGCAAGCGAGCTCCTACAGTTCGATTTGCGTTAAACCATCAGAACGCCGGCAATACCGCGCCGTCGTACTTCTTGTTGATGAAGTCTTTGACTTGCTGGCTGGTCAGCGCCTTGGACAGCTTGTTGATCGCGTCGGTGTGGGCGTTGTCGGTACGGGTCACCAGGTAGTTCACGTACGGCGAATCGGCACCTTCTAGGATCAGCGCGTCTTTCTTCGGATTCAGCTTGGCTTCCAGCGCATAGTTGGTGTTGATCAGGTCCAGGTCAACCTGGTCCAGTGCGCGCGGCAGCAGAGCGGATTCCAGCTCGCGGAATTTCAGTTTTTTCGGGTTGGTGGCGATGTCTTTCGGGGTCGCCAAGGCGTTGGTCGGGTCTTTCAGGGTGATCAGACCGTTCTTCTGCAGCAGCAAAAGGGCACGACCGGCGTTGCTGCCTTCGTTAGGAATGGCAACGGTGGCGCCTTCAGGCAGCTGGTCAATGGACTTCCACTTCTTCGAGTAGCCGCCGAACGGTTCGACGTGTACGCCAACGCCGGTTACCAGAGTGGCACCTTTACCTTTGTTGAAGCCGTCCAGGTAAGGCTTGGTCTGGAAGTAGTTGGCGTCCAGACGTTTCTCGTTCAGCTGCACGTTTGGCTGTACGTAGTCAGTGAATACCTTGATCTCCAGATCCACGCCTTCTTTGGCCAGTTCAGGCTTGATCAGGTTGAGGATCTCGGCGTGGGGGACGGCGGTTGCGCCGACGACCAGTTTCTCGGCAGCCTGGGCTGCGTTGACGCCAAAGGAGAGGGCAGCCGCCAGTGCGGTGAACAACAACGTCTTTTTCATGCAATGTCCTTAAAATCCGGTCGCCTTGTGGGCAACTCTGTCGAGATATTGCCGCGAGTACGACCCCGTAGGGTGGCGGCTGAAGCGGACATTACCGAGATTTATTATTCCGAGACAATACTTTTTAAGCGAATGGTTATGCTTTTTGGTTCTCAGAAGGCGCTTTGCCATTAGGCAAGCGTCTAATTCACAGGTTTTGCCACTACCGGTGTGTCGCGCAATCAGCGAACGGGCAGATTCAGATGCTCGGGCAAAATCTCCGCCCCGCTGCTGACCAGCAACGCGAAGTGGATGACGTTCTCCAGCTCCCGCGTGTTCCCCGGCCAGTAATGCGCTTCGAGGACTTTCTGCGCGGCTTCGCTGATCAGCGGCATGTCGAAATCCAGGCGCTGGCTGTAGATCCCCAGAAAATACTCGGCCAGCGGCAGGATATTGCCCGGCTGCTCGCGCAGTGACGGCAAATCCAGACGCCCTTCGCTCAGGTAGTGATAGAGGCGTTCGTGAAACTTCCCGGCAGCCACCGCTAGGCTCAGGTCGATGCTGGTGGCCGCAACCAAGCGCACGTCCACAGGGCTCGGCTGCGAGGCGCCGACGCGGGTGACTTCGTGGTTTTCCAGCGCGGCCAGCAGCTTGATCTGGATCGACAACGGCAGGTCGGCGATTTCATCCAGATACAACGTGCCGCCGGTGGCCGAACCGAACCACCCTGCCCGGCTGCTCGCCGAACCGCTGTGGGCCCCCGCTGCATAACCGAACAACTCGGCATCGGCGTACGTCGGGCTGATCGCGCCGCAATTGACCGACACAAACAACCCCGAGCGATCACTGCCGCGATGAATGTGCCGCGCCAGTAACTCTTTACCGGTGCCCGGTTCGCCACGAATCAGCACGGGCAGGTCGAGCGGAGCCAGTTGCTCCATTTCTTCACGCAGGCGGCGCGAGCGCGGGTCGAAAAACACCAGCGCCTTGGCACGAATGCTCAGGGGGCTTTTTTCAGCGTCGGGAAAGGTCAGAAGCGGCTGTTGTGGTACGTCTGGATGACTCATGGCAGGCTCCCGCCCAAGCCATCAGTGCCTGAGCGTTAAAAAAAAGGCCGCAGCGCCTGTCGGTTCACTGCGGCGAAAAAAAAAACGGCGGCAACGTGTTCTCCGACGCGCCCGCAGCCGCGCAACATGGCTTCATGCGCTGCGTCGAGTGAGTTGTTCGATACGGCCCTGCAGGCGATACAGATAAGCGAAACCCTGTTCCCAGCGTTGGTGGCCGGACTTGACGTTGATGTGGCCGGCGCCGCTGAGAATGCCGATTTCGGCGCCCCAGTTGCGGGCCATTTCCATCGCCCGCAAGGCGCTGACGGCCGAATCGTTATCGGAGCTGACCACCTGCGTCGGGAACGGCAACAGGTGTTCAGGAATAGGCGCAAAATGACGAATCGCCGGCGGGCAGTTAGGCCGCTCGACATCGGCAGGCGCCACCAGCAACGCACCGCGCACCTGGCGCAGGGTTTCCAGCGGGGCCAGTTGAGCCCAGTGGGCAACCGTGACGCAACCCAGGCTGTGGGCGATCAGGATCACTGGCGAGTTGTCGGCCGCGATGGCCCGCTGCAATTCACCCACCCAGTCTTCGCGGCGAGGCTTGAGCCAGTCGGCCTGTTCCACGCGCACGCTGTTGGGCAGGCTGTTCTGCCAGTGAGTTTGCCAATGGTCGTCGGCAGATCCTTGCCAGCCCGGGACGATCAAGTAACGGATCGATTCGTTATGCATGGCCTTCGCCTCCTGCATTTTTTGCGTTCATGGCGGCGAGTATAGGGACGGGACATATATTCGAAAAAGAATAAGAAGATATTTGTTAATACCTAAAAAACATATGTCGCAATCACGGGCAAAAGCGCGGCAAAAAAAGAGGGCCACCCCCTGCCTTAAGGAGCGGCCCTGATAAATCACGCTGTCTGCCCCCAGCTCGCCGGGGATGAGCAAAGAATACGGTGAGGTTGTTACAGAATTTTTTATCGAAAAGATTTATCCGTCAGGCCCGAGAACCCATTCGTGTTTCGACTGATTCCTCCACACGCTCGAACCGGTTTGCCCGCCCAAACGTCCCGAAATCATTGAACCGCACGCCCATCTCGGCCATGACCTTGTGCGCCACAGGTGCCGTCATCTGACGAATGTAAAACGGCTCCTTGACCACGAAATGATGAATGCCATGGGTGCTGCCGAAGTTGAAACAGAACGCCTGCAACGGCCATAGCCACCAGGGGTTGAGCACCTGAGTCTGCTGCATCACATTCCCCGCCTCGACATCGCCGTAGTAGTGCATGTTCGAACTGACGAAATGCAGGCAGAACGTGCGCAAAACGTTAGGACCGATCAGCACCACGACCGCGATGTCGATCACCTGCATCACGGCCAGGGTGTTGGCCGACCAGTCGACCGATGTGCCCAGCAAACCGGCAATGCCGTTCGTCGCATGAAAGCCGAGAAACACGTACCACGCGCCCCAGTTGAGCAGCGCCAGCGGCGCATAGACGCGCACGGTGCGCTTGAGAATGCTGAATTTGTGCGCCCAGATTTTCGCCCGCAACGTGCGGATCAGCGACGACATGACGTTATCGCCCACCATCAGCAGCCGTGCGATGCCCCAGGGCTCGCCGTTGGTGATGGCGCGCTCTTCCATGTCGGCCTCGGTGCCGGACACCTTGTGATGATTCAAATGCAGATGCCGACGAATCCACGGGTTGATGGTGCTCGGCCGTGCCATCCACACCAGCGCCAGCATCAGGTTGTGCGGCACCCGCTGCTTGCGGAAATACATGCTGTGAATCAGGTCGTGCTCCAGCTCATGGGTCAGCGACGCGAAGAACGCATTGAGCAGCAGACACACCCACCACGCCATGAAACCAGCGAGATAGAGCCCCGCGCTGCCGATCATGCCGACCAGCGCGAACACCAGAATGCCGACCCCGATAGCGTCCTGATGCGCAAGGATCGGGTAGCGTTTTCGCAGGCCCTCGCCTTGGGCCATAACCACCGCACGAATATGGGCTGATCGCTGTTGTGCATTCAGTCCGGCAGCGCTTGCAGAAGTGTCGTGCATGCTTCCATTCTCCGGTTTTATGATGAGCGAAACGTTGCTCCACTGTGCCGTGAGGGGCGTCAAACTGCCCGGCCGTGGACGCCAATCTGTTGACCGGAAGCGCCAATCTGTATGCCTGAGCCGAGCATTCTCGCCAGCTGGACCCGCGCCCTGCGCAAGCAACTCGACGCCCTTGGCCTCGACAGTCTCGCGCTGAGCCTGGCTGCGGGCCTCGATCCACAGCTGATGGAGGACCCCAACGCGCGCTACCCGGTGACGGTCACCACGCGGCTGTGGCAACTGGCGGTGGAAGCCAGCGGCGATCCGGCGCTGGGCTTGCGGGTGTCGCGCTTCGTCAGCCCCACCACCTTTCATGCCCTCGGTTACGCGCTGGTGGCCAGTGGTTCGCTGCGTGAAGTGTTCGAGCGCATCGTGCGCTACCACCCGGTGGTCAGCGATGCGCTGGACCTGAGCTTCACCCGCGTCGGGGATCGTTACGAGTTTCGCTTTCGTGTGCCCGAGGGTCAGCCGATGCCGGCCAATGAGGCCATGGATGCCTTCGCGGCGATCTACGTGCGCACCTGCCGCAATCGACTGGGACGTCATTACGCGCCCCTTGCGGTGCATCTGGTACGGCCGCAACCCGCCGATCCCAAGCCCTGGCACGACGTGTTTCGCTCGCCGCTGTTCTTCGGCGCGGCGGAAAACCTGCTGGAGTTCGCCTGCGCCGATTTCGACAGCCATCTGGACGACGCCAACGCCGAGCTGGCCGAGCACAACGAAGCGGTCCTTGATCGCGCGCTGGAAAAACTCAGCCCGCTGACCTGGGAGCGCAAGGTGCGCGGCGCCATCGAAGCCCAGTTGCCCGAAGGCGAACCCTCGGCAGACCGCATCGCGCAACACCTGCACCTGAGCCTGCGCAGCCTGCAACGGCACCTGGCCGATGAGGGCTGCAGCTACGATCTGCTGCTCAACCAATGCCGTCAGAACCTGGCCCTGCAGCACATGCGCGACCCCGGCAGCTCGCTCAGCGAAATCGCCTATCTGTTGGGTTTCGCCGACACCAGCAGCTTCAGCCGCGCGTTCAAACGCTGGACCGGCATGACCCCCAGCCAGTACCGCGACGGTTTGCGTTAGGGCGCCGCGTTACAGCTCCGTCAGGCGATGCCGTGCGGCTTTGCGCAGCTTATCGACCTCCAGCACGCTGATGAAATCGTGATCGCGGCGCACCATCCCACGCTCGGCAAACTGCACCAGCACACGATCAACCACCTCCGGCACGAGCCCCAAACCACGACCGGAATGCAGATCAGCCACTGAGACGATACGCACCGAGCGGTCGATCTCGCCATAGCCTTCGGCAAGCATCAGCAAGCGAAACGCCACGCGCTCGTCGGTGGGCAGCGAGGTCATTTGATCCGGCAGCGGAACGCCCAGCCCCAACTTGCGTGCCAGCAGCTGGCCGAACGATCGCCAGTGCCTGGGGTGCTCTTCCAGCAGTTGTTGCAGGGGGGCCTGGGGCATGTGCAGCAG
>CAURWS010000148.1:0-7778 GCA_963528485.1 uncultured Pseudomonas sp.
GGTCTGGACTGGAATGTTTGTCTACCGTTGAGCTTCGGAACCCCCGAAGCCCCCACCCTCTCACTCCATCGCGCTCTGGCCCGGGAGCCGCTGCGCGAAGGTTTCGAAGCCTTTATCCAGCAGCGTTTTCGCAAAGCCCACAACGCAGAGATCCGTCAGTTCATGCCTGAGCTGTTTGGCCTGAACGATGGCGCGGGTAGCTTGTGTGCAGTCGCAGGTGTACGCATGGCAACCTCTGGCGACTTGTTTCTTGAGCACTATCTGGACGAGCCGGTCGAGCGTGCTATCGAGACCCTCGCGGCACGACCGGTCGATCGCCAAGGTATTGTCGAGGTCGGCAACCTGGCCGCAAGCAATCTGGGCAGTGCCAGGCTGAGCATCATTACCATCACTTGGTTACTTGCGATGGGGGGCTTGGAATGGGTGGCGTTCACGGGCAATGCCAGGTTGGTCAACAGCTTCAACCGCTTGGGTCTGCGCCCTGTCACGTTGTGCGCTGCCGACCCAATGCGATTGGGTGAGGATCGCCATGACTGGGGCAATTACTACGACACCCAGCCCAGCGTGCATGTTGGGGACATACGTTCCGGCTTCTTGCATTTGAGCCACAGCGGTGTGTTCGCGCGATTTGGCCTGCCACTGATCCTGGAGCGCAGCTGTCATGTCGCCTGAACTGAACAATTTTCGCCAGCGGATCGCAGAGCTGGCGATCAGTCAGCCACACGCCTATGCCCTGTGGGGCGACGAACTCAAGCTCGACTACGCCGAACTGGAAGCAGAGATTCGGCTGCGCCAGCAGATACTGCGCGACATGAATGCCAGGGTGGTCGCTGTCTCGCTGGAGAACGAGCCTGACCTGATGATCTGGGATCTGGCGATTCTGTTCGAGGAGCTTGCCTGCCTTGCCCTGCCGCCTTTTTTCACCGCCGCTCAGCGCCTTCACTGCCTTGCACAAAGTCGGGCCGATCTGGTCATTGGCGGCGTCGACCATGAAGATGAAATGGAGCAAGCAGGTTTCCAGTACCGCGAAGGTTTCTGGGTTCGACCTGTGTCTGAGCATTCCGCGCTCCCCGCAGGCACTGCAAAGCTGACCTTTACCTCAGGCACAACCGGCACACCAAAGGGCGTCTGCTTGAGCGCTGACGGTGTGCTATCCGTTGCCCGCGAGCTGCATCACGCCAGCGAGTCGCAACACCCTCGTCACCATCTCTCATTACTGCCATTGGCCATTTTGCTGGAAAACATCGGCTGCTATGCAGCGCTTTACGCGGGCGCCATGATCAGTCTACCCAGCCAAGGCGCCTTGGGCATGCGCGGTGCCAGCGGTGTGGATTTGCCGAGGCTGCTGGCTACGCTCAAGCTTCGCCGTCCGCATAGCATGATTCTGGTGCCGCAGTTGCTCTTGCTGTTGGTCACGGCCTGTGAGATCGGCGCGTTCGACAGCCGTGATTTGCGCTTCTTTGCCGTAGGGGGCGCCAAGGTCAGCCATGAATTGTTGCTGCGCGCCGAACTGGTCGGCATACCGGTTTATGAAGGGTATGGACTATCCGAATGCGCCTCGGTAGTCGCACTCAATCGCCCCGGCGCACATCACCCAGGCAGCGTTGGCCAGCCTTTGCCGCATGTACAGATACGTCTGGCTGACGACGGTGAAGTCTTGATCGCTGGCTCGGGCATGTTGGGCTATCTGGGCGACACCCGCCCCGTGCCTGAGTGGTGGCCAAGCGGTGATCTGGGTGAATTCGATGCCAACGGTTATCTCTATCTGCGTGGACGCAAGAAGCACCAGTTCGTCACCAGTTTTGGACGCAACGTCAACCCGGAGTGGGTGGAAGCTGAACTGACTCAACGCGGTCGCATCGGCCAGGCATTCGTCTACGGCGAAGCCATGGCCCACAACCATGCGCTGATCTGGCCGCAGCGCCCGGAAACCACCGACCTGCAAATCGCTGATGCCGTCGCTCAGGCCAATCAGGCGCTGCCTGACTATGCCCGGGTACATGGCTGGACACGGCTGGAGCAGCCATTCAGCGCGGGTAACGGCATGGCAACCGCCAATGGCCGCCCCAAGCGCGAAGCCATTCTGGCGCACTACCGACATCTTTTTATCGAGCCCGCACAAGCCGAGGATCACCCATCATGAGTTTTTTCGAAACGCTGCAAAACGCCACGCGCACCGAGCGCGAAACGCTGTTCAATCTGCCGATCATTCACCACGCACTCTTTGGCCAGGTGACGCTGGAGAGCTATACAGCCTTCCTGACCCAGGCCTATTACCACGTACGCCATACCGTGCCATTGATGATGGCGTGTGGCGCGCGCCTGCCCTCACGGCTGGAGTGGCTGCGGGGTGCAGTGTGCGAGTACATCGAGGATGAATACGGGCACGAGCAGTGGATTCTCAACGACCTGCGCGCCTGCGGTGCTGACGCTGACGTGGTACGTGACGGCACGCCGGGCCAGCCCATCGAGTTGATGGTCGCCTCCCTTTACGATCTGATCGCCCGGGGCAATCCCGTCGGTCTGTTCGGCATGGTGAATGTCCTGGAAGGCACCAGTATCGCCTTGGCGACCCATGCGGCGGGCAGCATTCAACAACGTCTTGATCTGCCGTCCACTGCATTCAGCTACCTCAGTTCCCACGGCAGCCTTGATGTCGGGCACATGGAAACCTACCGAAAACTGATGGATCGTCTTGACGATCCGCAAGATCAGGCAGCAGTGATTCGGGCGTCGAAAATGGTGTACGCGCTGTACACCGACATGTTCCGGCAACTGCCTGCCGCGCTCGCCGAACCTGAGAAGGAATCCGCTCATGCGTCTGTCTGAAGCCCGTGTCGTATTGACCGGAGCCAGCGGAGGAATCGGCATGGCCATCGCCGAAGCCTTGTGCAGCCACGGCGCCGAGGTGCTGGCGGTGTCCAGGCATCAGGAACCCTTAATCCCGTTACAGAAGCAATACCCGCACCTGTTGCACTGGGTCAAAGCCGACCTGACCATTCACGAAGGTCGTCAGCATGTGCTGATGACAGCCCAGGCCATGGAGGGCGTCAACCTGCTGATCAACGCTGCGGGGGTCAATCACTTCGCGATGCTGGAGCAACTGCCAGGCCGTGAAGTCGACGCGATGCTCAACATCAATCTGCATGCGCCGATCCTGCTTACCGGCCTGATGTTGCCGATGCTGCGCAGTGTCAAATGCGCGATGATCGTCAACGTCGGCTCGACCTTCGGGTCGATCGGTTACGCCGGCTACGCCACTTACTGCGCCAGCAAGTTTGCCCTGCGCGGGTTCTCCGAAGCCTTGCGTCGGGAGTTGGCGGATACGCGAGTCGGCGTGCTGTACGTGGCCCCTCGGGCGACCCGTACCTCGATGAACGGCCCGGCGGCACGTGCCTTGAATACGGCCCTAAAAAGCAATGAAGACGACCCTCAGACCGTTGCCGCTGCCGTGGTCAGCGCCATCGTCGGCAATCAGCGCGAGCTCTATCTCGGTTGGCCGGAGCGATTTTTCGTGCGCCTCAATGGTCTGCTGCCCGCCGTGGTCGATCGCTCCCTGCGCAAGCACCTGCCGCTGATTCGTCGATTGAGCAACACGCCATTTGAGGAGAAGCCCAAACCATGAAAGCCCTGCTGATCACCCTGCTCTCGTTGTTCATTGCACCCGTCTGGGCCCTGGATGCCCCTGACCAGCAACGTCTGTCAGCCATTCAACAAGACTGGGCACGTATTCAGTATCAGTTGCCTGAAGACCAGCGTGTCGCCGCGTTCGAAAAACTCTCGTCCCAGTCAACTCAGTTCAAGCAGGAGCGACCCACTGCTGCCGAAGCCTGGATCTGGTCAGGCATCGTCACCAGCAGTTGGGCCGGTGCGCAAGGCGGGCTCGGCGCATTGAGCAAGGTCAAACAGGCCAAGGCTGATTTGGAAAAGGCGCTCTCGCTCGATCCTGCCGCCCTGCAAGGTTCGGCCTATGCGAGTCTGGCTGCGCTATATGATCGAGTGCCCGGCTGGCCCATCGGCTTTGGCGACGCAGACAAGGCTCAAGGTCTGTTGGAGCAGGCGTTGAAAATCAATCCCGACGGCATCGACCCGCTGTACTTCTGGGGCGATCATCTTTTTCGCCAGGGGCACTATGCTCAAGCCAAAGCAGCGCTGGAAAAAGCCCTGCAAGCCGCACCGCGCCCCGGTCGGGAGTTGGCCGACAGTGGCCGACGCAAGGATATCCAGCTGCTGCTGGTCGATGTTAACAAGAAGCTGAAATGACGGAGCTTGCATGCGCTTGCTGTTGATCGAAGATGATGTTGCGCTGGGCGAAGGGATTCACCAGGCATTGAGCCGAGAGGGTTACACGGTCGATTGGGTGAAGGATGGCAACAGCGCACTGCATGCGCTGCTCAGCGAAGGGTTCGATCTGGCGATACTCGACCTGGGGCTGCCCAGGCTGGACGGCCTGTCAGTGCTGCGTCGCCTTCGCGAAAGCGGTTCTGTCCTGCCCGTCTTGATTCTCACCGCGCGCGATGCCACCGAAGATCGCATTGCCGGCCTGGACGCTGGCGCTGACGACTATCTGGTCAAACCCTTCGACCTCAACGAACTCAAGGCGCGGCTGCGCGCCTTGCTGAGGCGCAGCGCAGGGCGCGCACAGGTGGCGATCGAGCATGCCGGCATCCGGCTCGATCCCGCAACCCAACAGGTCAGCTATCACGCGACACCCGTTCCACTGACGCCTAAAGAGTACCAACTGCTGCATGAGCTGCTGTCTCCCCCAGGGCGGGTAATGACTCGCGAACGCCTGACTCAGTTACTCTATGGCTGGAACGAAGAAGCCGATAGCAACACCCTGGAGGTGCATATTCATCACCTGCGCAAGAAGTTCTCCAGTGAACTGATTCGCACCGTCAGAGGGGTCGGCTATCTGGTGGAGGATCGTCTTTGACCTCAATACGGCGCCGTACCCTGACGCTCATCATTGGCCTGGTACTCAGCGGGCTGACGATCCTGACGTTGACCAATGTCCATGACAGCAACCATGAGATCGCCGAGGTCTACGACGCGCAACTCGCCACCAATGCCCGGTTATTGCAAGGGGTGATGCGCATGCCACTGGCGCGCCAGGAGCATGCCCAGCTGTATCAGGCGTTCAACCAGGCGTTGGGGCAGGCAGACCCCAAGGTCGATGGCCACCCTTACGAGAGCAAGATCGCCTTTCAGGTGTGGGACCTTCAAGGCAACTTGCTGGTGCATACCCCCAGCGCGCCAAGCCTGACTCGTGCGCCGACCTATACCGGATTCAGTGACATCAATGATCTGGGCAAACATCAGTGGCGCACCTTTGTGCTCAAGGACGAGACGTATAATCTGCTGATCTGGGTGGGCGAGCGCGATGACGTGCGCTCCGATCTGGTCAATCGCATCGTGCGCCATACCGTACTGCCCAACCTCATTGGCAGCCTGTTGTTGATGGGCGCCATCTGGCTGGCCATCGGTTGGGGGTTAAAGCCCTTGGCGGATCTGGCCGCCACCTTGCGGGGGCGCCATCCAGGCTCACTTGAGCCCTTGCAACTGGCGCCATTGCCCAGCGAACTCGAACCGATGCAGGCAGCCCTGAACCGGCTGCTGGGGCAGATTCAGGAAGTGCTGAGCCGCGAGCGGCGCTTCATCGCCGATGCGGCCCACGAGATGCGCACCCCGCTCGCGGTGCTCCGAGTACACGCCCAGAACGTGCTGGAGGCACAAAACGACGAGCAACGGCGCGAGTCGCTGAATTACCTTGTCGTTGGAGTCGACCGTACGACACGGCTAGTGAATCAGCTGCTGACCATCGCCCGGCTGGAACCGGGCACTGGCCCGGTCAAAACCCAGCAGGCAGACCTCGTCGCCACGGTACGCGAAAGCCTTGCGCAGATGACGCCGTGGGTCTTGAGCCGAGGCCTGGAACTGTCTTTTGAGTGCAACGAACAGGCGCATCTGCTGAACACTGACTTCGCGGCCATCGACATCGCCCTGCAGAACCTGATCACCAATGCGGTGAATTTCTCGCCAGCAGACGGGCAGATCAACGTCGCCCTGGTGTTCAAATATGACGGCTATGAATTGAGTGTTGCGGATCAGGGGCCCGGCATCAGTGCTGGTGATCGTGAACGTCTCTTTGAGCGTTTCTACAGCAAAGGAAACGACCAGGGTGTCGGGCTAGGTCTGGCGATCGTGCAGACAGTCGCGATGCGCCTCGGCGGCGCGGTTCGACTGGAAAACAGAGTACCTGCTGGCTTGATTGCCATCCTCGAGATTCCTGTCGCGTCGCAATAGTTTGGAGAGACACAGCTCCCGAAGTTTGTAAGCGTCGAGTGTCTGCTATGGGTTGTGCGGTCGTTTGCAGAATGCTTGCATCCGCTCAAGCGCCCGACATGGAGCAAGCCGCGCAGCCTTTAGTCGAGCAATGCCCGCCCTGTCACACGTGCACCGCATGCCTTTTAGCAAAAACTGGCACCACTTCGATCAGAATTGGTCAAAGGATCAGGCCGCTCAGCCGGGTGGCCCTATGATCATTGGCCGGAGCAGCAATGGCAAATCACCAAACACGTGTAAACGACAGCTCCACCGGCGACATCAGCGAATCGGATCACAACATTTTTTTTGCTGCCGTGGAAACGACTCGCATGCCGATGATCGTTACGGACCCCAAGCGGCCTGATAACCCCATCATCTTTGCCAATAACGCCTTTATTGACATGACCGGCTACAGTCGCGAGGAGATTGTGGGGTCCAACTGCAGATTTTTGCAGGGACCCGAGACTGATCCCAAAGCAGTGCGTGAGGTGCGCGAAGCCATTCAGGCAAGGACTGAAGTGGCCGTCGAGCTCGTGAACTACAAAAAAGACGGATCAAGCTTTTGGAACGCGCTGTTTATTTCCCCTGTGTACAACGACTCAGGCGACTTGATCTACTTTTTTGCCTCCCAACTCGACGTTAGCCGCAGGCGTGACGCCGAAGACGGACTGCGTCAAGCGCAGAAAATGGAAGCCTTGGGACAGCTCACTGGGGGCATCGCCCACGATTTCAACAACCTGCTCCAAGTGATGATCGGCTACCTGGACATGATCCAGCGTACTGCTGACAAGCCTCAGTACGACCAACAGCGCATTCTGCGCAGCGCCGCAAACGCACGGGATGCTGCTGAACGGGCCAAAACCCTGACACAGCAGTTACTGGCCTTCTCGCGTAAGCAAAAGCTACAGGGTCGCGTCGTTAATCTGAATTCGATCGTCACATCGTCACAGGAGATGGCCGAGCGAACTCTGATCAGCACAGAGCTTCGTGTAGTTCTCGCTGAGGATCTGTGGAACTGTCGTGTTGACCCTACGCAAACCGAAGTTGCGCTGCTCAATATCTTCATCAACGCACGTGATGCAATGGAAGGCAACGCTCATCGTCAACTGACCCTGGAGACGAAAAACGTCCGAATCGAAGACCTTAGTTCCACTTCTTACGATGGGCTGATGCCAGGTCGCTACGTGAGCTTGGCGATCACGGATAACGGGGCCGGTATGCCTGCTGCGATTGTGGATCGCGTCATGGATCCGTTCTTCACCACCAAAGAAGAAGGTAAGGGATCTGGTCTCGGACTTTCCATGGTGTACGGATTCATGAAGCAGTCAGGTGGGACCGCAAGGATTTACTCTGAAGAAGGCATCGGTACGACCATACGGATGTATTTTCCGGCCGATGACAGTCAGTTGCACAAGCTCGTTCAAGCTGAAAATACCTCTACTCAAACAGGA
>CAURWS010000149.1:0-7776 GCA_963528485.1 uncultured Pseudomonas sp.
GTTTGCCGCAGGGTTTGATCGTTTTCAGGCGATCCCTGCGGCAGGCACGGGCTTTACAGCGAGTCCTCGAATGAACGAAGACTCAAGGCGCGGGTGGCTTGGCCGCCGGCGCTTTTTTGGCCGCAGGTTTTGCGGCGGGCTTGGCAGCCGGTTTTGCAGGCTCCGCACCGCTGGCAGCGACCTTGGGCTTGGCCGGTGCCTTGGCTTTGGCAGCGGGCTTGGCCGCAGGTTTTTCAGCGGCTTTCGCTGCAGGCTTCGGCGCTGCCTTGGCTGCAGGTTTTGCGGCAGCAGCTTTAGGTTCAGCCTTGGGTTTGGCGGCCGCTTTTGGCGCGGCTGCCTTTTTCGGTGCCTTGGCTTCAGCGTCCGCTAATTTGCGGGCCTGCTCCCAATGGATGGCATCCTTACCGTGAGGCTTGCCTTCAGATTCCCAGATCTGATGGGCGAGCTCTTTGATTCGTTTTTCGTCGGCACTCATCTCGACACTCCCGGGTATTACAAGGTTTGAATAAAGAGATTTACGGAAAATTCCTTGAGCGCTGCACTGAGCGACAATTCCTTGTTGGTTGTGACTGTAGTCTGCGCGAAAAGTCCCTTCCAATTTGGAGTTGAATCAGCGAACGGCAGAATGACTCGTGTATCGCCCCAATTTGCCGCGTTGATGAATGGAGTTTGCGCGGTGCCCAATAGTTCAGCCGGCAAACGCGGTACCACAACGATAGCCCGTATATCCTCCTTTACCCGGGCAAATGCCAAGACGTGTGCGGCCTGTTCGCCGATCACCTCAAGGGGTTGGTAGCGGCCCTCACTGAACAGTGTCGGGTGTTGATCGCGCAGCATGAGCACCTGCGCGATCAGCGCCTGTTTGATGCGGCCGTCCTGCCACTGGGCGAGCAGCTCGGTGAGCGGCGTGGCTTCGCTTAACGCGCGCAGGCGACTGGGGTAATCCACCGGACGACGGTTGTCCGGGTCCACCAAACTGAAGTCCCAGAATTCAGTGCCCTGATACAGATCAGGGACACCGGGCACGGTCATTCGCAGCAAAGTTTGCGCCAGACTGTTCAGGGCACCTGCCGTGGCGATCCGGTTGGCCGTGGCACCGATGGATTGACGCAACGCCAGGCCGTCCGGACTCAACAGCAGGGCCTGCAGAAACTCGCGGGAAGCGGTTTCGTAGGCCTCGTTGGGGGCGCTCCAGCTGCTCTGCAATTTGGCCTCGCGCATGGCCTTTTCCTGCCACTGGGTCAGGCGCTTGGCGTAGTCCTCAAGCGCGCCTTCACCCTCCATGTGCAGCGGCCAACTGCCCAGAATCGCCTGGTACAGCATCAACTCGTCGCCAGGGCTGATCTGTTGTTCGCCGGTCTTCAACGGGGCAGAAAGCTGCATCCAGCGCTCGACCTGTTCGGCGTACCAGTCAGCGGTCTCGCTGAGCACGGCAAGGCGTGTGCGGGTATCTTCGCCGCGCTTGTGGTCGTGGGTGGCGGTGGTCAGCAAGTTGTCCGGGAAGCTTGCACCGCGTTCGATGCACACCTGATGAAACGCCTCGGCCGGTGCACTGAAATGTTGCGGATGAAAGCCCACATCGTTGCGCGAGAGCAGCACGGCGGAGCGATAGAACGAGGTGTCCTCCACCGACTTTGCCGCCACCGGCGAGGTGAGCTGCTGGAAGCGGTTGCACGCCTTGCGGCGCATTTCCCGCAACGGGCCGGCAGGGTAGTCGCGCAGACTTTCGCCGCCCAGCCAGCGAGCCAGATAGTCCAGCACTGGCCAGTCGCCTTCGCTGAGCATTTCCCGCGCGCCGGTCATGGCCTGCTGGAAAAAACGTTCGTCTTCGTCAGAGCGCCCGCACGCGGTGATGTAGGTGCGATACACCGGGAAATTACCTACCAGCGCCAGCAGTGCGCGGCGAATGGCACCCAGGGTCAGGTCGCGGCTCATGACATCACTGCGGGCCACTTGCAGCAGCGCTTGCGCGAGGTTTTCGAAGTCACCGGCGAGGGTGCCGTGCAGCACCAGATCCCGGGCTTCCAGCACTTCCTGATTGAAGTCGGCGGTGCGCCCGCTGATGCGGCTCCACAGCTCGCCCAGCACCGCTTCACCCTTGGGATCGTGCTGCAGCAGCGAAACCTGATTCATGAATTCGTAGCCGGTGGTGCCGTCGACGTTCCAATCCTTGCGCACCTGCTCGTCGGAGCCAAGGATCTTCTCGACGAAGATCGGCACGTGGCTCAGTTCGGTGCCTGCGGGACGTTGGCTCAACAGGCTCTCGACCCGGCGATGGAGCTTGCGGCAGTAGCCCCGAGGGTCTGCCAGGCCGTCGATGTGGTCGATGCGCAAGCCATCTACGAGGCCTTCAGCGATCAGCTCAAAGATCTTGCCATGGGTCGCCTCGAACACCTGCGAACGTTCGACCTTGAGGCCGCCCAGTTCATTGATGTCGAAGAAGCGCCGCCAGTTGATGTCATCGCCTGCGGTGCGCCAGCTGGCGAGGCGATAGTCTTGGCGTTCCAGCAGTTGATGCAGCTTCCGGAAACCGTCCGGCTGGCGAGAATCGAACTGCGCAAGACCCGCTTCGATTGCCTGAGCCAGCTCGGGTTTGGCCTTGATCAATGCAGCCAGGTCCGCCTTGGCCCGGAGGGCTTTTTCATAGGCATCAGGGTCGCTGTCCAGACGTGAAAAGCGCACGGCCAGCTCATCCAGTTCCGTCTGTCTCGCGGCGTTGAGCAGCGGTTGGTAGGTGCCCGGATTAATCGGGAAGTGGTGCTGATAGTGCTCCACGCGAAAGCTGCCCTGTTGGGCATCGAAGTGCAGCGGCACCTCGCCGTTTTGCAACACGGTGCCGTAGTCGGTGCTGAGGAACGGCAGCAGCAACTGGCCCTTGAGCAGCGGGTCGGGGGAATTCCACTGGATGTCGAAGAACTTTGCATAAGGGCTGCGCTGCCCCCATTCGATGAGGTCCAGCCACCACGGATTGTCTGCGCCGCCCACCGCCATGTGGTTGGAGACGATGTCGAGAATCAGGCCCATGCCGTGCTTGCGCAGTTCAGCCACCAGCCGACGCAGCGCAGGCTCCCCGCCCAGCTCCGGGTTGATAACCCGAGGGTCGACCACGTCATAGCCGTGCATGGAGCCCGCGCGGGCCTTGAGCAGGGGCGAGGCGTAAATGTGGCTGATACCCAGTTGTGCGAAGTAGGGCACCAGTGCGGTGGCGTCGTCTAGGGTGAAGTCTTTGTGAAATTGCAGACGCTGGGTGGCGCGCAGGGACTTGAGGGGTGGGTTCATAGGTTGACTCATTGATCACGCTCCGCGGCTTGCTGACGGGCTGCGGCAAGAATCTCCAGACGACGCGCCGCGTTAGCGTTGTCCAGTAAGGCAGCGCTGTCGCCGGGCAGGCGTCGGCGCCAGTTGGGGTGGCTGTCGATGGTGCCGGGCAGATTGGCCTGTTGCTCGATACCCAAGGCATCTTCAATGGGCAGCAGCACCAGGGGTGCACGGGTGTGGCCCAGGTAGCGCACACTTGCGTCGATCATGTCGCTATCGTCGCTGCCATGCATGCCGTAGTTCAGGCGCAGGGCGGCGCGCAGGCCCTCACGCTCGCGCTCGCGGGCTTCGCGCCATTGGCGTTCGGTGTTGTCATCGATGTGGCCCAGGGTCTTGTTCCAGTCGATGTCCAGCTCGCTGAGCCAGCCTGTCAGGGTCGGCAGGTCGTGGGTACTGGTGGTCGCCAAGGCGTCGTCGGACCATTTGATGATCGGCTTGAAGTGGGCGTTGTCCTGTTCGAACAGCAGTACGCGCATCCCGAGAATGCCTCGGGTCGAAAGCTTCTCGTGCAGCCCTTCAGGGACGGTGCCGAGGTCTTCACCGAGCACGATCGCCCTGTGTCGCCAGGATTCCAGACACAGCAGGCGCAGCATGTCGTCGATGGGATAATTCAAATAGGCGCCTTCGCTGGGCGCAGAGCCCTCGGGCACGACCCACAGGCGTTGCAGGCCCATCACGTGGTCGATGCGCAGGCCGCCGGCGTGGGCAAAGTTGGCTCGCAACATCTCGATGAAGGCGCGGAAACCATTGCGCTGCAGGCCTGTGGGCGAGAACGCCGAAATGCCCCAGCTCTGGCCAGAGCGGTTGAGGATGTCGGGCGGGGCGCCCACGGTCAGCGACGACAGCAGCTCGTCCTGACGGCTCCAGGCCTGACTGCCTGCGCCATCGGCACCCACGGCCAGGTCGCCGATCAGGCCGATGCTCATGCCACTGCTTTTCGCGGCTGTTTGCGCCCGTTCCAGACCCCGTGCGATCAGCCATTGGGCGAAGGCATGAAAGCCGATCTGCTCGCCGTGTGCGGCGGCAAAGGCGTCGATGGTCTTGCTGCGAGGGTTCTTGTACTCATCCGGCCACTCATGCCAATTACCGCTGATACCGAGCACGTCGCATTGATCGCGCAGCGCCTCGAAGCGGCAATGGTTTTCCAGCGCCTCGCCACCGGTGTGACGGAAACTGTTGAAGTCTTCGTGCAAAGGGTGGCCGCTGCCGATGAAAGCCGTATACAGCGCGCGATAAAGCTTCCATTTGGCAGCCGCCGCGGCGGGCCAGTCGATCAGTTGCAAGCCTTCAAGACGCTTGAATTCCTCGCCAAGGCCCGTCTCCTCGATGGCCATGCGCACGGCACGCTCGCCGAGGATTGCGCCTGGCGCTGCGTACAGCGCGTTAAGGAACAACCGGCTGGAGGGTGAATAAGGGCTGAAGCGCTCGCTGTCGTTGGAAAACATCGCGTGCACCGGGCTGATCGCAATGGCCGCAGCACCCCGTTCACCCGCCGAGCGGGCAAAGGTTTCCAGCGCCTGGGTGTCGCCGAACCCGCCATCGCCTTCGCGACGCAGGTAATACAACTGCAAGGTCATGCCCCAGGTGCGCGGCACGCTGACATCCGTGCCCATGGCCAGGGTATAGGCGGTTTTCGGCGAGACAGCGATGGTCAGGTGCTGGCCGTCAATGGCCAATTGCTGATAACCCACGGTGGCCAGCGCCGGCAATTCGGCCTTGGCGGTGAGTTTGGCGTCGAGTCGCGAGCCGTCTTCCAGCTCCAGCACGAAAGGGGTTTCAGGTTTGAACCAGGCCGACAAGTCGAGGTTGCTGCCATGGTCGACGGTCAGCAGCGGCGGGGGGGTGGTAGACAGGCTCTGATCCTGCAAGCGCTTGAGGCTGGCGGTAATCTGTTCGGCGTTTTCGGCGGGGTAGCCAAGGCCGTCGAGGACCTTGCGCAGCGCATCGGGGCTGACCCGTTGCGGTCGTGCGTTGGCGTCTTTCCAGTCCACCGACAGCCCGGCCTCGGCTGCCAGCATTTCCAGTTGCTCATTGCTCATCCTGTTCCTCCACAACATCACTCGATATCAGGCTGACAATGGCCGTGTATGGATTGAGGTTGCCGTTTTGGGAAAGTTCTGCGGATTTTGGATGGGACTCATGAAGAACCTGTTGCACGCTGTGCTCGTCGATTTCAACGGCGTGCGCGCTCAGGTTCAGGTCGATGCGCAAGGTCGTGCCATCGCCCAGTCGCCAGCTGGCGCTGACGGCCTTGTCGGCCAGCACCTGAGTGCCCAGCGCCTTCACGCCGGCCAGGCGCGGGACGATCTGCTCGCGGCGGATCAGCAGCAGTTCGCGGTACAGCGTCAGCCAGTTGCGATGGTCCTGGCCCTTGTCGGTTTCCAGCAACAAGGCATCGAACGCCGGGCGTGAGGCCTGGAAGGTCTGCAAGGCGTTGGGATCGGGGATGCGTTCGCGCTTGGCCGGATCGGCAAAGGCCGCGAAATCGGCAAACTCGCCGCGACGGCCTTCGCGTACGGCATCAGCCAGTTCATCGTGAAAATCGGTAAAGAACAGAAACGGCTCGCTGGCGCCCCACTCATCACCCATGAACATCAGCGGTATCATCGGCGAGAGCAGCAATAACGCCGTGGCTGCACGCAGCGCTTCGGGCGGGCACAACTGCACCAGCCGCTCGCCCAGTGCGCGGTTGCCGATCTGGTCGTGGTTCTGCAGAAACAGCACGAACGAGGTCGGCGAAAGGTGCGCGCTCGGCTCACCCCGTTTATGGCCGTGGCGAGTGGCTTCGCCCTGGTAGACAAAACCTTCGCCCAACAGACGCGCCAGCTTGTGCGTCGGCTGTTCGGCGAAATCGGTGTAGTAAGCATCGGTTTCGCCAGTCAGCAGCACGTGCAAGGTGTTGTGGCCGTCGTCGTTCCATTGCGCCTCGAAACCCTGGTCCCTGCGATGGGCTTCGTTGAATTCGTTCTCCAGCATCAGCCAGATGTGACGATCATCAGGCGATATATCTCTGCGCACCCTTTCGGCCAACTCCTTGAGAAAAGTCGGGTCCTCGATGGCGTGCACGGCGTCGAAGCGCAGGCCGTCGAAGCGATAGTCCTGCAGCCACATCAGGGTGTTGTCGATGAAAAAGTCGCGCACCTCACGACGCCTGAAATCGATGGCATCGCCCCACGGCGTCTTCTTGTCGCTGCGAAAAAAATGCTTGGCATAGACGCCCAGATAATTGCCGTCCGGTCCGAAGTGGTTGTAGACCACGTCAAGAATCACGGCCAGGCCCAGGCCATGGGCGGTGTCGATCAGGTGTTTGAGCTGCTCCGGCGTGCCGTAGGACGCCTGCGGCGCGTAAGGCAATACGCCGTCGTACCCCCAGTTGCGGTCGCCTGGAAACTGCGCGATGGGCATCAGCTCGATGGCCGTGACGCCGATGTCGACCAGATGCTGCAGGCGCTGTTCCACGCCGGCAAAGCCGCCAAGGGCACCGACATGCAGTTCATAAATGACCGCCTCGACCCATGGGCGTCCGCGCCAGCCGTGGTGTTGCCACTGATAGGCGCCATGATCGACGACCAGGCTGTGACCGTGCACCTCGCTGGCCTGAGCCCGGGAAGCCGGATCAGGCACTTGAAGGCTTTCGTCGATGGTGTAGCGATAGCGTGTGCCTGCCGGGCATCGAGCCTCGAGGACGAACCAGCCGTCCTCCTGGGGCAGCAGGGCCAGTGACGGCCCGCCCTCTATCTCGACGCTGACGTAATAGGCATCCGGTGCCCAGAGGGCAAACCGGGTGTGTTCGGAATCCAGCAAAACGGCGCCGTGGCGCCAGTTCTCATCCGTGCGCGAAGGCATCCGTTACCCCTTTTTCGGTTCATGAATCAGTAGTGCAGCGCCGCCCCCACGTTTTTCTTCAACAGCTCCTGGTAAAGATCGGCATAGGGTTCAACGGCTTTGTGCCAGTCGAACGGAGCGGCCATGGCGCGGCAGCGCATTGCATTGAGCAGCGTGGGATTGGCGAACACATTGAAGGCGCGGGTCAGGGCTTCGGTGTAGCTCTCGACAGTGGATTCGTCGAACAGGAAACCCGTGCAGCCGTCTTCAATGGTGTCTGCCAGACCGCCTGTACGGCGGGCAACCGGCAACGAGCCGAAGCGCTGGGCATACATCTGACTCAGGCCGCAAGGCTCGTAGCGCGAAGGCATCAGCAGGAAATCACTGCCGGCGAACATGCGACGGGCGTCGGTTTCATTGAAGCCCACACGTACGCTGATTTGGCCCGGGAAGCGAGCGGCGAGGGCGCGCATGGCGTCTTCTTCGTCCGGCTCGCCACGGCCGATGATCGCAATCTGCCCTCCGTTGTTGACGATGTGCTCGGCCACGCCGATGGTCAGGTCCAGGCCCTTCTGATAGACCAGGCGCGACACTACGGCGAACAGCGGGCCGGTGGAGGGGTCGAGCTCGAAC
>CAURWS010000150.1:0-7756 GCA_963528485.1 uncultured Pseudomonas sp.
GTCCAGCCAGTGGCGAGCGTTTCGATGAAGGCCACTTCCAGGCGCATCTGGACATTCGTCGCGACGGCAAACGGCTGTGGCATGAGCGCCAGCGCATAACGGGTAATGACGGCTTGCTGGATTCGCCAGTGGGCCTGTGCGGCAAACCGGTGTTCGCGACGCTGATCGTGACCGGAGAAATAGACGCCACGTTGATGGAGCGTTGCCGCGAACTGGCTGAACATTCGCCGGTGCGCGGGGATTTGAGCCAGCTGCCGGGGCTGATCGTCGCGCGCTGCCTGGCCGATGAGGCGCTGCATGCGCGGGCCTGGTTGATTGAATTATGGAAGCTGCTGCGGCCTGCGCTGTTGGGCAGAGAAGCGGTGGCGCCGAGAATATGGAGTACTTGAGCGACGCAGATACCCTGTAGGAGCGCGCTTGCCCGCTATGGCGGTGTATCAGACGCCATTCGTGTGACTGACAGATCGCAATCGCGGGCAAGCGCGCTCCTACAGGTATGTACGGTGGCTTCAACTTATTTGGCTTTTTGAACGGAAAAACACATGGACCTGACGCCACGCGAAAAAGACAAAATGCTGATCTTCACCGCAGGCCTGGTGGCCGAGCGGCGACTGGCACGGGGTTTGAAGCTGAACTACCCCGAAGCCATGGCCTTCATCTCCGCCGCCCTGCTCGAAGGCGCACGCGATGGGCAGACAGTGGCTGAGCTGATGCACTACGGCACCACCCTGCTGACCCGCGAACAAGTGATGGAAGGCATCCCGGAAATGATCCCGGAAATCCAGGTCGAGGCCACCTTCCCGGATGGCACGAAGCTGGTCACCGTGCATCAGCCGATTGCCTGAAAAACGCCTTTGAACAAGTGAAAACGAACATGACGTATACGATTCGTGACGCACTGCTGACTGACATGCCTGCCGTGCTGGAGATCTACAACGACGCCGTCCTCAACACCACGGCGATCTGGAACGAACAACCGGTGGACCTGGACAACCGCGAGGCCTGGTTTGCCGCGCGTCAGACTCAGGGCTATCCGATCCTGGTGGTCGTCGATGACGCCGATCAGGTGCTGGGCTATTCCTCGTTCGGCGACTGGCGCCCCTTCGAAGGCTTCCGTCACACCGTCGAGCATTCGGTCTACGTGCGCGCCGACCAGCGCGGCAACGGCTTGGGCCCTGTGCTGATGCAGGCGCTGATCGAACGCGCGAAAACCTGCGACAAACACATGATGGTCGCGGCCATCGAGAGTGGTAACGCCGCCTCCATTCACCTGCATGAACGGCAAGGCTTCATCATCACCGGGCAGATGCCGCAAGTCGGCACCAAGTTCGGTCGCTGGCTGGACCTGACCTTCATGCAACTGGACCTGTCGCCGGGGGCCGATGCGCCACCGTCCCAGGCACCCGCCAGGTAATCCGTTAGCCCCCATGCGCCTAGATTGCTCTTTCTGAAGGAAGCCGATCCATGAATGCTGCTCAGTTACGACGTGTCACCGCCGAAAGCTTCGCGCACTACCGCCACGGTCTGGTGGCGCTATTGATGGACGCCGTACACCGAGGTGCGTCGGTGGGGTTCATGGCGGATCTGGGCGCTGACGAGGCGTACACCTGGTGGGAAAGCATCAAGACCGACGTCGAGCAGGGCAAGGTGCTGCTGTGGGTCGTGGTGCAGGAAGAACAGGTATTGGCCACGGTGCAACTGGCGCTGTGTCAGAAGGCCAATGGCCTGAACCGCGCCGAAGTGCAAAAACTTTTGGTGATGCACCACGCCCGTCGCCACGGCCTGGCCACGCAATTGATGCAGGCCGTGGAGCAGGCGGCGGATCAGCACCAACGCGGTTTGTTGTTTCTGGACACCCAGTTCGGTTCACCTGCCGAAACGTTCTACCGCGCGCTGGGTTATCAGCTGTGCGGCCGGTTGCCGGACTACGCCTGCAGCCCGGACGGCGAATATCACGCCACCGCCATCTACTACAAGTTACTGTCGAGGAAGAGCGCATGATTCCTGGTCAATACCAGATCCAGCCCGGTGACATCGAGCTCAATGTCGGACGCCGGACGATCACCCTCAGCGTCGCCAACAGCGGCGACCGGCCGATTCAGGTCGGCTCGCATTTCCATTTTTTCGAAACCAACGACGCCCTCACCTTCGACCGCGCCGCCAGCCGCGGCATGCGCCTGAACATCCCGGCCGGCACCGCCGTGCGCTTCGAACCGGGCCAGGCGCGGGAAATCGAGCTGGTGGACCTGGCGGGCCATCGCCGGGTGTTCGGTTTCGCCGGGCGGGTGATGGGCGACCTGTAGCAGCGCCGAGCTTCAAGCTACAAGCGGCAAGAAACAGCAGTCCGCGGCGTACACAATTGCGCTTTTACTTGAGGCTTGCAGCTTGAAGCTTGCAGCTCAAATTGATTCGAGGAACGAGAATGAAGATTAGCCGTCAAGCCTACGCCGACATGTTCGGCCCCACCGTGGGCGACCGCGTGCGTCTGGCCGACACCGAGCTGTGGATTGAGGTCGAGAAGGACTTCACGGTCTATGGCGAAGAAGTGAAATTCGGCGGCGGCAAAGTCATTCGTGACGGCATGGGCCAAGGCCAGCTGACAGCCGACGACGTGGTCGACACGCTGATCACCAACGCGCTGATCATCGACCACTGGGGCATCGTCAAGGCCGACGTGGGCCTCAAGGGCGGTCGCATCGCCGCCATCGGCAAAGCCGGCAACCCGGACATTCAGCCGGACGTGACCATCGCCATCGGCGCGGCCACCGAAGTCATCGCCGGCGAAGGCATGATCCTCACCGCAGGCGGCGTCGACACGCACATTCACTTCATTTGCCCGCAGCAGATCGAAGAAGCGCTGATGAGCGGCGTGACCACCATGATCGGCGGCGGCACCGGCCCGGCAACGGGCACCAACGCCACCACCGTCACCCCCGGCAAATGGCACATGATGCGCATGCTGCAGGCCGCCGAGGCCTTCCCGATGAACATCGGCTTCACCGGCAAGGGCAACGTCAGCGTGCCTGAACCGTTGATCGAGCAGGTCAAGGCCGGCGCCATTGGCCTCAAGCTGCACGAAGACTGGGGCACCACCCCTGCGGCCATCGACAACTGCCTGAGCGTCGCCGATCAGTACGACGTGCAGGTGGCGATTCACACCGACACCCTGAACGAATCCGGCTTCGTCGAAACGACGCTGGGCGCGTTCAAGAACCGCACCATTCACACCTATCACACCGAAGGTGCCGGTGGTGGCCACGCGCCAGACATCATCAAGGCCTGCGGCTTCCCCAACGTCTTGCCAAGCTCGACCAACCCGACCCGGCCGTTCACCCGCAACACCATCGACGAGCACCTTGACATGCTCATGGTCTGCCATCACCTGGACCCGAGCATCGCCGAAGACGTGGCCTTCGCCGAGAGCCGCATCCGTCGCGAAACCATCGCCGCCGAAGACATCCTTCACGACCTGGGCGCGTTCTCGATGCTCAGCTCCGACAGCCAGGCCATGGGCCGCGTTGGCGAGGTGATCATGCGTACCTGGCAGACCGCCGACAAAATGAAACGCCAGCGCGGCCCGCTGCCAGGCGACGGCGAAGGCAACGACAACTTCCGCGCCAAACGCTACATCGCCAAATACACCATCAACCCGGCGATCACCCACGGCATCAGCCACGAAGTGGGCTCGATCGAAGTGGGCAAATGGGCAGACCTGGTGCTCTGGCGCCCGGCGTTCTTCGGGGTCAAGCCGACGCTGATCCTCAAGGGCGGCTCCATCGCCGCAAGCCTGATGGGCGACGCCAACGCCTCGATCCCGACGCCGCAACCGGTGCACTACCGCCCGATGTTCGCCAGCTACGGCAGCTCGCTGCACGCCAGCAGCCTGACCTTCATCAGCCAGGCGGCGTTCGATGCCGGCGTGCCGGAGCAACTGGGTTTGAAGAAACAGATCGGCGTGGTCAAGGGCTGCCGCAGTGTCACCAAGGCCGACCTTATCCACAACGACTACCTGCCAAAGATCGACGTCGACCCGCAAACCTATCAGGTCAAGGCCGACGGCGTGCTGCTGTGGTGTGAACCGGCGGACGTGCTGCCGATGGCGCAGCGTTATTTCCTGTTCTGAGGAAGCGGTGGCAACTGACCCACCGCAATCGCGTCAACACATCTCCTGTGGGAGTGAGCTTGCTCACGAAGACTGAGTGCCAGCGATCGCCGATGTGACAGCCCGGTCGCATTCGTGAGCAAGCTCACTCCCACAGAAGCCGGAGATGTCCCTCCATCACAAATCACCTCCTTTTTGGGGGCGAATCTGCTTGCCGCACTCAACATCTGTTCTTCCTGCCACAACATGGCGCTAAGATGGCCCCACTTCTCCCAGCGCCACGCCAGCAAGGTTGTCCCCCATGCGTCTTTCCGACTTCATCGTTCACAACGTGGACCGCATCGTCGATGAATGGGAAAAATTCGCCGCAACGCTGACCCCTGCGGCCGATTCGATGAACAGTCTGGCATTGCGCGACCACGCCAAATCCATCCTGCTGGCTGCCGCGCGGGACATGAACACGGCGCAGACCAAGGCCGAGCGAATTGCCAAGTCTCAGGGGGAGGAGCTCGGCATAACGCCGACGCTGGACGAAGCGGCGGCCAGTCACGGCGAGTTGCGGCACATTGTCGGCTTTGACCTGGTGCAGATGACGTCTGAGTTTCGTCACTTGCGCGCGACCGTGATTCGGTTCTGGGTCGAAAGCCTGACGTCGCCGCAGATCGGTTACTTCACCGACATGGTTCGCTTCAACGAAGCCATTGACGAAGCGCTGGCGGAGTCAACGGCGGCCTATGCCGAGCGCGTGAATCGCTCGCGCGACATCTTTCTGGCCATTTTGGGCCATGACCTGCGTGCGCCGCTGCAGGCCATTGGCATGTCATCCGAGATTCTGATGCGTAAAACCACCATCAGCGATGCGGACATGGCCTACATCAAGGGCATCAAAAGCAGCGGCCGATACATGGCGACCATGGTCAACGATTTGCTGGAGTTCGTGCGCAGTCGTCTGGGAGCGAGTTTGCCGGTGGAACGCAAGCCCATGGAAATGACCATGGCCTGCCGCGACGCCATCGATGCAGCCATCGCCGGGCATCCCGACTGCGAGCCGACGTTCATCTCCGAGGGTGACACGCAGGGTGAATGGGATCGCGCCCGAATTGACCAACTGCTGCAAAACCTGATCGGCAATGCCCTGCAGCACGGAGCAGCAACGCACAAGATCAGCGTGACGCTCATGGGTGGCGAACATCACATCAGCCTGTCGGTGCACAACGAGGGCGAGCCGATTGCCGAGGAGGCCATCGGCAGCATCTTCGACCCGATGGTTCGCGCAAACAATGAAGAAGTCGGCAACCACAACCCGTCCACCAGCCTGGGATTGGGACTGTTCATCGTCAAAGAAGTGGTCAACGCTCACGGCGGGAGCATCACCGTCACGTCAAATGTCGGAGATGGGACTACGTTTACGGTGGTGTTGCCGAAGAAGGGGTGAACGGCGTCAAATCATCAGATGTCCGCATCCCACAGGGGGTAAGCGGTGCTGAATGTATAGCGATGCACATTCAATCCTGCAAAAACCTGCCCAGCCGCTGCTTGAGCATGCGGTTTTCAGCCCGCACCTGCTCAAGCTCATCCAGCAGGTTCAACGCCAGGGCGACGCCGTCCCATTCCATTTCAAGATCACGGTGCAACTTGGCCGCACGTTTGGCGATCGACAGCGAATACGTGTCGAACAGCCACTCATCCGGCTTCTGCCCCTGGGGTTCGACGATGCCGTGCTCGACGATTTCGATGACATAGGCGACCGGCATGTCGACCACCTGACAGAATTCCTGCATGTCTACGACCAGGGTGTTGCTCATAATCAGCTACTCCATTGAGCCCTCGGATCGAAAGCGGCCTGCTCGGCCAGTTTCTCCCACAGCGCTTTGGTGGCGTCATCGGTGGACTTGGGCATGACGATCTTCAACTGCGCGAACAGATCACCACGCTGGCCCTGCTTATTCAACAGACCATTACCTTTGACCCGCAGTCGCTGCCCGCTCTGACTGTCCGGACGAATGGTCAGGTTGATCTTGCCGGTCAGGGTCGGTACGGCGACCTTGGTGCCCAGCGCGGCCTCCCACGGGGCCAGCGGTACGGTGATGATCAGGTCATGACCTTCGACGTCAAAGCGCGGATGCGGCGCCAGACGAATGGTCAGGTACAGATCGCCGTTTTCGCCCCCGGCAACACCGGGAGCGCCCTGACCTTTGAGCCGAATGCGCTCGCCATCGGTGACGCCCGCCGGAATTTTCACGTTCAGGTTCTTGGTGATGTCGGCCATGCGCTGGCCATTGGCGCTGTGCTGCGGCACCTTGAAGCTGATCTTCTTCGATTCGGTCGAGAGGGTTTCTTCCAGAAAAATCGCCAGGTCCAGTTCCACGTCTTGCCCTCTACGTCCGCTGCTGCGCGGGCGTCCGCCCGGCTGCTGACCGCCACGATTGCCGAAAATCGAACTGAAGAAGTCGGAAAAATCCCCGCCCTCGAAACCACCGCCTGCGCCACCAAAGCCGCCGCCCGTACCACCGCGACCCTGCCAGCCCGGAGGCGGCTGGAAACGGCCTTGCTGGCCGTATTTGCGGATGTCGTCGTACTCGGCGCGCTTTTCAGGATCGCTCAGCGCTTCGTAGGCCTCGGAGGCCTCCTTGAATTTATCTTCCGCGCCAGGCTCTTTGCTGACGTCGGGATGATATTTGCGCGCGAGCTTGCGATAGGCGGTCTTGATTGTCTTCTCGTCCGCCGTCGGCTCTACGCCCAATATCTTGTAATAGTCTTTGAAGTCCATCTAACGGTCACCCATTCCGGAGTATCCAGCACAGTTGCGTTCCGCGTTATCAGATGAGAACGTCGACCGCGCTGAATGTTGCAAGGTTATCGGCACACGGCCTCGCGCGCTTGAAACGGGTTTCAAACCGGGCCGAATGCAATAAAGAGTTGCCTGCAAGATTGGGGGTGTCGGGCCCTGATTCAAGCCGTCGACGTGAAATAGACGCCGATTGCGCGAAAAACCGACGTTGCGCCCTACGAATCCGCTGCCCACTCGCATACACTGCGCGGCCGTTTTTTTGACCGGACGCACAGAACATGAGCACCCCATCCCCAGCCCGTGCCCTTGGCATCGACTTCGGCACCTCCAACTCCACGGTCGGCTGGCTGCGCCCAGGAGCGGAAACGCTGATCGCGCTGGAGGACGACAAGATCACCCTGCCTTCGGTGGTCTTCTTCAACATGGAAGAACGTCGCCCGGTCTATGGCCGTCTGGCCTTGCACGAGTACCTGGAAGGCTACGAAGGCCGCCTGATGCGCTCGCTCAAAAGCCTGCTGGGCTCCAAGCTGATCAAGCACGACACCAGCGTGCTGGGCACGGCGATGCCGTTCAAGGACCTGTTGGGGTTGTTCATCGGCGAGCTGAAAAAACGCGCTGAAGCCGCGGCCGGTCAGTCGTTCGAGCACGTGGTGCTGGGCCGTCCGGTGCATTTTGTCGATGACGACGCCGCTGCCGACCAGGAAGCCGAAGACACCCTCGCCGACGTGGCGCGCAAGATCGGCTTCAAGGACGTTTCCTTCCAGTTCGAACCCATTGCCGCCGCGTTCGACTACGAGTCGACGCTGGAGCGCGAAGAGCTGGTGCTCATCGTCGACATTGGCGGGGGTACCTCGGACTTCTCG
>CAURWS010000151.1:0-7734 GCA_963528485.1 uncultured Pseudomonas sp.
CAGTAGAGCAGCCGGGCATCGCCTTCAAGCTCGATGCGCGTGGTCAGTTCGGCCTTGGCCTGGCTGAAGACGATCGTTTCCTGGGGCAGCCATTCCAAGATCGCGCCCGCTGCGACCTTCAACTCAAGCTGTTGATAAGCGGGGCCTGCTGCGCGATACCACTTGGCGGCGCCGGGGCTGGTCAATTGTGCCCAGGCATCGGCGCCGACGCTGGCGCGGATGTCCAGCCGGTCGCCCCCGGCAATGCCGCCCGGTGGGTGAACGATGATGTGCTGGCAGACTTCAGGGCCTTCGGCGTAGAGGTGTTTCTGAACCCGCAGCGGGCCTTTGTGGCGACGCAGGGTCGGGCGCGTGGTGTCGTTGAAGCGCCCATAGCCCAGGTCCAGCTCGGCGTGCCAGCTGGGCGTGAACAGGGCGGTGTGGGCAGGAAGATTCATAGGGTTCGTTATCGTTTTTCGAAGGCGTGTACCTTAGCCGATCGGCGCGTCAAATGGTCACCAGACCACGCACGCCTTCGGCTTCCATCTGCTCGCCGCGGCCCTGTTGGATGATCTCGCCACGGGACATGACGATGTACTGATCGGCCAGCTCGGCGGCGAAGTCGTAGAACTGCTCGACCAGCAAAATGGCCATGTCGCCACGGGCTGCGAGTTTCTTGATCACCGCGCCGATTTCCTTGATCACCGAGGGCTGAATGCCTTCGGTCGGCTCGTCGAGAATCAGCAGGCGAGGGCGGCTGGCCAGGGCGCGACCGATTGCCAGTTGCTGTTGCTGACCACCGGACAAATCGCCGCCGCGACGATGCTTCATCTGCAGCAGCACCGGGAACAGCTCGTAGATGAAGGCCGGCACTTCCCTGGCTTCGGAGCCGGGGAAACGCGACAGGCCCATCAACAGGTTTTCTTCCACCGTCAGACGCCCGAAAATTTCACGCCCCTGAGGCACGTAAGCGATGCCCGCGTGCACGCGCTGATGCGGCTTGAAACCGGTGATCGGCTTGCCTTCCCACTGCACCACGCCTTCTTTGGCGGGCAACAGGCCCATCAGCACTTTCAGCAACGTGGTCTTGCCCACGCCGTTACGGCCCAGCAGGCAGGTGACTTCGCCGATCTTCACATCAAAAGACAGGCCGCGCAGGATGTGGCTGCCGCCGTAGAACTGATGAAGCTGATTAACGGTTAACAATTCAATTTCCTCGATTCATCAGCTTCAAGCGCCACGCTTCAAGCTGCAAGAAAAAGCGGGTCATGCGCCTGGCTCTAGCTTGTCGCTTGCAGCTAGAGGCTTGCCGCTGCCCTCAACGGCCGAGATAAACCTCAATCACCCGCTCATCCGCCTGCACCTCTTCCAGCGAGCCTTCCGCCAGAACACTGCCCTGGTGCAGCACGGTGACGTGGTCGGCGATGGTGCCGACGAAGCCCATGTCGTGCTCGACGACCATCAGCGAATGCTTGCCCGCCAGCGTCTTGAACAGTTCGGCGGTGAACTCGGTTTCGGCGTCGGTCATGCCCGCCACCGGCTCATCGAGCAGCAGCAGTTGCGGGTCCTGAACCAGCAACATGCCGATCTCCAGGAACTGCTTCTGCCCGTGGGACAACAGCCCCGCAGGGCGCGCCATCGATGAGGTCAGGCGAATGGTCTCCAGCACCTCGTCGATGCGGTCGCGCTGTTCGCCATTGAGTCTGGCCCGCAGGCTGGCCCACACCGATTTGTCGGTCTTCTGCGCCAGCTCCAGGTTCTCGAACACGCTCAGCGCCTCGAATACCGTGGGCTTCTGGAACTTGCGACCGATCCCGGCCTGGGCGATCTGCACTTCGCTCATCTTGGTCAGATCCAGCGTTTCGCCGAACCAGGCGGTGCCATGGCTGGGGCGGGTCTTGCCGGTGATGACGTCCATCAGCGTGGTCTTGCCCGCGCCGTTGGGGCCGATGATGCAGCGCAGCTCGCCCACGCCGATGTACAGGTTCAAATCGTTCAGCGCCTTGAAGCCGTCGAAGCTGACGCTGATGCTTTCCAGGGTCAGGATCGTGCCGTGCAGGGTGTTCAGGCCTTTGCCTGCCACTTGCCCCAGACCGATGGCGTCGCGGCTGGTGCCAGCGTCGCTGTTCGGGTCCAGCACCGGGTCGAATGCGGGAGTGGGTGTGCTTTTCATTGTTCGCCCCTTTTTTTGATCAGGCCAATCACGCCTTTGGGCAGGTACAGCGTCACCACAATGAACAGCGCGCCGAGGAAGAACAGCCAGTATTCCGGGAAGGCCACGGTGAACCAGCTCTTCATGCCGTTGACCAGACCGGCCCCCAGCAGTGGGCCGATCAGCGTGCCGCGACCGCCCAAGGCGACCCACACGGCGGCTTCGATGGAATTGGTCGGCGACATTTCGCTGGGGTTGATGATGCCCACTTGCGGCACATACAGCGCCCCCGCCAAGCCACACAACACAGCGCTCAGAACCCAGACGAACAGCTTGAAACCGCGCGGGTCGTAGCCGCAGAACATCAGGCGGTTTTCCGCGTCACGCACAGCGGTCAGCACCCGGCCAAACTTGCTGCGGGCCAGGCGCCAGCCGACGAACAGGCTGCCGACCAGCAAGGCCACGGTGAGCAGAAACAGCACCGCGCGCGTACCTTGGGAGGTGATGCTGAAGCCCAGAATGCTGCGGAAGTTGGTGAAGCCGTTGTTGCCGCCAAAGCCGGTTTCGTTACGAAAGAACAGCAGCATGCCGGCGAAGGTCAGCGCTTGGGTCATGATCGAGAAATACACGCCCTTGATCCGCGAGCGGAAGGCGAAGAAGCCGAACACCAGCGCCAGTAATCCCGGCGCCAACACCACCAGGCACATGGCCCAGAGGAAGTGCTGCGTGCCGACCCAGTACCACGGCAGCTCGGTCCACGACAGGAAGGTCATGAACGCCGGCAGGCTGTCGCCCGAGGCTTCGCGCATCAGGTACATGCCCATCGCGTAACCGCCCAGGGCGAAGAACAGGCCATGGCCCAGGGACAGCAGGCCCGCGTAACCCCAGACCAGATCCAGCGCCAGCGCGACGATGGCGTAACAGAGAATCTTGCCCACCAGCGTCAGGGTGTAGGCCGACACTTGCAGGCTGTTGCTTTCGGGCAAGAGCGAGAGCAGCGGCAAGGCGATCAGCAGGGCGAGGATGACCACGCCGACTGCGAGCGTGACTTTGGTGCCAGCGCGTTGCGCGGCGGTAACCATCAATGGCTGGTTCATCAGTCGATCACCCGTCCTTTGAGCGCGAACAGCCCTTGCGGACGTTTCTGGATAAACAGAATGATCAGCGCCAGGATCAGGATCTTGCCCAGCACTGCGCCGATTTGCGGTTCGAGAATCTTGTTGGCGATGCCAAGGCCAAAGGCCGCCGTCACGCTGCCGGCCAGTTGCCCGACACCGCCGAGCACCACCACCAGGAACGAGTCGATGATGTAGCTCTGGCCCAGGTCAGGGCCGACGTTGCCGATCTGGCTCAGCGCCACGCCGCCAAGGCCTGCGATGCCGGAACCGAGCCCGAAGGCCATCATGTCGATGCGCCCGGTGGGCACGCCGCAGCAGGCGGCCATGTTGCGGTTCTGGGTCACGGCGCGCACGTTCAGGCCCAGACGGGTCTTGTTCAGCAGCAGCCAGGTCAGCACCACCACGAACAGCGCGAAGCCAATGATGATGATCCGGTTGTACGGCAGCACCAGGTTCGGCAGCACTTGAATGCCACCGGACAGCCATTCAGGGTTGGCCACTTCGACGTTCTGCGCGCCGAACACCACGCGAATCAACTGGATCAGCATCAGGCTGATGCCCCAAGTTGCGAGCAGGGTTTCCAGCGGGCGACCGTACAGGTGACGAATCACCGTGCGCTCCAGCGCCATGCCGATGCAGGCCGTGACGAAGAACGCCACCGGCAGCGCCACCAGCGGATAGAACTCGATCGCGCCGGGTGCGTAGCGTTGAAACATGATCTGAACGACGTATGTCGCGTAGGCGCCGAGCATCAGCATCTCGCCGTGGGCCATGTTGATTACGCCCAACAGACCAAAGGTGATCGCCAGCCCGAGTGCGGCGAGCAGCAGGATCGAGCCCAAGGAAATACCGCTGAACACCTGGCCAATCACTTCGCCGATCATCAGCTTGCGTTTGACTTGCGCCAGGCTGGTCTCAGCCGCAAGGCGCACGGTGGGGTCGGTTTCGACGCTGGGTTCGAGCAGGTTTTCAAGGCGGGTGCGAGCCAGCGGGTCGCCGGTTTCACCGAGCAAACGCACAGCAGCGAGGCGCACGGTCGGGCTGGTATCGACCAGTTGCAGATTGGCCAGCGCCAGGCTCAGGGCCGAATGCACGGCGTCGTCTTTTTCAGCAGCGACCTGCTGCATCAGCAATTGAAGTTGGGCAGGGCGGGCGCTTTTCTGCAGGGTCAACGCAGCGGCCAGACGCAGCTTGGCGTCGGCGGCGAGCAATTGATGACTGGCCAGTGCCGTTTCCACCAGACCGCGCAGGCGGTTGTTCAGGCTGATGGCCTGGGGCTCGTCCGGACTGGGGGCGTCGGCTGAGGCCGGGGCATTCGGGTCGACCGGGGTAAAGCTGTCGTCGCTGTTCTGGATGAACGCGCGGTTGCTGCTGTCGGCGGCCACGCGGCCTTCCTGCAAGGCAACCAGCAGTTCAACGCGCGCAGGGTCGGGCTTGGCGGCCCAGGCTTCCAGCAGTTCAGCGCGTTGGGAGGATTCGGCCGCGACAAAGTCGCCGGCATCGCTGGCATGGGCTGCGAAGGGCAGCAACAGGCTCAGGGCGAGGATGAAGCGGTAGAGAAATCTGGGCATATCGTTTGGCCTTGGTGTCGGCGTACAGCAGAGAAACCGCGTTGAGGCATTTCGCGAATGAATTCGCTCCCACAGAAGATCGCATTTCCCTGTGGGAGCGAATTCATTCGCGAAGGGTGTTCAGGCGACGCGCCGGGTCGCTCATGCGTCATACGCAAGAGCGACCTTTAACGCGGCTCAGTTACTCTTCACCGCATAGTCAGGCTTCTTGTCGTTGCCCGGAATGAACGGGCTCCAAGGCTGGGCGCGGATCGGCTCCTTGGTTTTCCAGACCACGTTGAACTGACCGTCGGCCTTGATCTCGCCGATCATCACCGGCTTGTGCAGGTGGTGGTTGGTCTTGTCCATGGTCAGGGTGAAGCCCGATGGCGCGGCGAAGGTCTGGCCGGCCATGGCTTCGCGGACTTTATCCACATCGGTGGACTTGGCCTTCTCGACCGCCTGCGCCCACATGTGGATGCCCACGTAGGTGGCTTCCATCGGGTCGTTGGTCACGGCCTTGTCGGCGTTCGGCAGGTTGTGGGCCTTGGCGTAGGCTTTCCAGTCGGCAACAAACTTGGTGTTGACTGGGTTCTTCACCGACTCGAAGTAGTTCCAGGCGGCCAGGTTGCCCACCAGTGGTTTGGTGTCGACGCCACGCAGTTCTTCTTCGCCCACCGAGAACGCCACGACCGGCACGTCGGTGGCCTTCAGGCCCTGATTGCCCAGTTCCTTGTAGAACGGCACGTTGGAGTCGCCATTGACGGTGGAGATCACAGCCGTCTTGCCGCCAGCGGAGAACTTCTTGATGTTCGCCACGATGGTCTGGTAATCACTGTGGCCGAACGGGGTGTAAACCTCTTCGATGTCGCTGTCCTTCACGCCTTTGGAGTGCAGGAACGAGCGCAGAATCTTGTTGGTGGTGCGTGGGTAAACGTAGTCGGTGCCCAGCAGGAAGAAACGCTTGGCCGCGCCGCCGTCTTCGCTCATCAGGTACTCGACCGCAGGAATCGCCTGCTGGTTAGGCGCTGCGCCGGTGTAGAACACGTTCGGCGACATCTCTTCCCCTTCGTACTGCACCGGATAGAACAGCAGGCCGTTCAGCTCTTCGAAGACCGGCAATACCGATTTACGCGACACCGACGTCCAGCAACCGAACACCACGGAGACCTTGTCCTGGGTGATCAACTGGCGAGCCTTTTCAGCGAACAGCGGCCAGTTGGACGCCGGGTCCACCACCACCGCCTCCAGCTTCTTGCCATTGACGCCGCCCTTGGCGTTGATTTCGTCAATGGTCATCAACGCCATGTCCTTGAGCGAGGTCTCGGAGATGGCCATGGTGCCGGACAAAGAATGCAGAATGCCGACCTTGATGGTCTCGGCGGCCTGGACGGTCCAGGTCATACCCATAGCGGCGATCGATGCGGACAAGGTGAACGCTTTTAGCAAACTACGACGCTTCATTGGCTAGCTCCATTCTTTGATTTTTTTGAAATGACTGCAGTTGGCGGTGCAGAGGTTGAGGCTGATCAGGCTTTAGCAAAGGCTGGGCCAACGCCTGAAACGTCGCAAAATCGAATGAATGCGTCGCCCGCTGTCGAGGGGGTGCACCAATATGGGCTGAGGTCGGGATGGTGGTGCGCAAGGTGCGCTGATGTGGTGCGAGGAAGTTGTCGGAGTCGACAGGTTTTTACAGGGCGCGACAGGGCGCAAAAACGAGAACGGGACCTGAGACCGGAAATGAGGAGGAATTCATCACTAAACCACTCAAAAAGGTCTCAGGCCCCGCAGGACGCAATCTAAGCTGTTGCCGCCGATTTGGCAAAGCGCGAAAGGGCTATCCGATCGAGTAACCATACTGCCATCATCGAAATCCCGACGAGCGGAAAGGCGATGCCCAGCGCAATCATCACCACGGTTGCGACTTTCCAGCGTGGCAAATCATGACGAAGTGGCGGAACCCCCCAGCCATTTTGCGGGCGGCGCTTCCACCAGATGACGATGCCGCTGACCGAACTGAGCAGCACCATCAGGCAGATGAACAGGATGATCAGCTGATTCAGCCAGCCGAACATCTTGCCTTCGTGCAGCATCACGCCCAGCTCCGTGGCCTTGGACACCGCGCTGTAATCGGCATAGCGCACGTCCGCCAGCACCTTGCCGCTGTACTGATCGATATGCAGCGTGGCGTCGTTGTGCGGGTCGTCGGCGAACACCGACACCGTGAACACGCCGTCGGCGGTTTTCGGCGCACTGATGCTGTAGCCGGGCTCGATCGTGCGCGCTTTGGCGATATCGACCACTTGTTGCAGGGTAACGGTGGGCGCAGCCGGTGCGCTGGACATGGCGCCGTGGTTCATGTGCTCGGCGTGATCGCCCGCCGACACCGGCATCGGTGTGTTTTCCATCGCCCATGGCACGGTCTGTACGGCGGCAGTGTTCAGCTCGCTTGCCTGTTTGTCGGACTTGGGCACGTCATTCCACATCGCCGCCGGAAAGGTGTTCCACACATCGGCGTACATCTTGCCCCACAGGCCGGTCCAGGTCATGCCGCTAAGCAGCATGAACAGCAGCGCCACCGAACCCCAGAAACCGGTCACGGCATGCAGGTCGCGCCACAGCACACGGCCTTTGGCGCTGATCCTAGGCCAAAGCACGCCTGCCGAAGAACGCCCACGCGGCCACCACAGATACAGCCCTGAAACTACCAACACGATGCCCCAGCCCGCGGCCAACTCCACCAAGCGGTCACCGACGGTGCCGATCATCAGCTCGCCGTGCAGCTCGCGGGCCATGGCTTGCAGGTTGTTCTTGGCGTCCTGGGTGCCGAGAATTTTGCCGCTGTAGGGGTCGATGAACAGGTTCACCTCACGCCCGTCCTGCTTGACCACGAACTGCGCGCTGCTTTCAGCGTTCACCGGCGGCAGGTATTTGC
>CAURWS010000152.1:0-7733 GCA_963528485.1 uncultured Pseudomonas sp.
GTTGAACACCCCCGACAACGAGGTGTGCAGGACGATGTGCAGCTTTTGCATGCGCGGATCGCTGCGGATCTCTGCAGTCAAGGTGTAGCCGTCCATCTCCGGCATTTCAATGTCGGAGATCATCATCAGAAACTCTTCTTCGGGTTTCTTGCCTTCGTCTACCAGTTTGCGCAGGAAATCGAGTGCCTGACGACCGTCATTCAACGCCGTCACCTCCACGCCCACGGTCTGCAGGCAACGCGTCACCTGCTTGCGCGCCACCGACGAGTCGTCGACCGTCAAGACACGCAGGGACAAGGCCTTGTGCTGAACTTCTTCACTCACCACGCCCGCGGAAATATTTTCCGAGACCGGTGCCACTTCGGCGAGGATTTTCTCCACGTCGATGATTTCCACCAACTGGTTATCGATACGCGTCACGGCCGTGAGGTAGTGATCGCGACCGGTTCCCTTGGGTGGCGGATGAATGTCTTCCCAGTTCATGTTCACGATGCGCTCGACCGAATGCACCAGAAACCCCTGAATCTTGGTGTTGTATTCGGTAATGATCACAAACGCATTGGCGATGTTGCCCAACGGTGTACCACCGGTCGCGAGCGCCAGATCAAGAATCGGGATCGTCCCGCCACGAATATTCGCCACTCCGCGCACAATCGGACTGGATTTGGGCATGTGGGTAAGTTTTGGGCACTGAAGCACCTCTTTTACCTTGAACACGTTAATCCCATACAACTGCTTGCCGTCCAGACGGAACAACAACAGTTCAAGGCGGTTCTGCCCTACCAGTTGAGTGCGCTGGTTCACTGAATCCAAAACACCAGCCATGCACCACCCTCCCAAAACGACCAATTGCGCACTGCCAAAACGGCAAGCGGCACGGGCCTTGCTAAATACCCGGCATGAACCTATTAACGACAGTATCTCGACACCTGACAAACGCAAGCCGTCATTTGATCGGCGGCCTCGTTGCCGTGTGTTTACTTGTCGGTGCAAACCTTTGTCGCGCCGACAATGTGACGCTGCCTGAACAACTTATCGGCGTCACCCAGGGCTTTCTTGAATTCACTGTCGAAGACTATCTGGCCACCAGTCAAACCGCAGGCCGTTATGAGATCGAAGTCAAGCAGCTCGACCCTCGCCTGCGCATGCCGCACTGTGACAAGGATTTGACAGCCACCCTGGAAAGCCCGGCCCAGCCGATCGGCCGGGTCACCGTGAAGCTGCGTTGCGAAGGCAGCTCCCCATGGACGGTGTTCGTGCCCGCGCAGGTCCATCTTTTTCGCAATGTCGTGACCGTGGTGCGGCCGATGAAGCGCGACGCCATTGTCTCCGAAAGCGATGTGGCGATGCGCGAGCGTGACATAGGGCAGCTGGGCGCAGGGTTTCTGGATTCCCTGGATCAGGCGGTCGGGCAGAAAGTTGTCCGACCAACGGTCATCGATCAGATTCTGACCCCCGTGCACTTGGCGCAGCCGCAGATGGTGCGCAAAGGCGATCAGGTCGTCATCAGCGCGCGCAGCGGTGCGATGAGCGTACGCATGCCCGGTGAAGCCCTCTCCGATGGCGGCTTCAACGAGCAGATACGGGTTAAGAACCTCAATTCCAAACGTGTGATCAAGGCCAATATCGTCGCCCCCGGGCAGGTCGAGGTGCCTATGTAAAGCCCGTTGTCCTCTGGCGCTGCGCTTGCGCTTTTTCTACACTCGGAACCCAAACGCCCTCTGCGAAGTCCATTCGAGACTGTTTTCGCACTGGCCCTAAAGTTATTCCGGGTTTGGCCGAAACCATGGCAAGCGTCCAAGAACCCAGAGGTTTTCAATCATGGTCATCGACTTCAGTCGTTTGAATAGTTCCACTACCGTCGGAGGTACAGCACGTACCGCCAGCACCAAGGAAGCCAGCAAAACCGAAGCCCCGGCGACGGCCAGCACTTCCGCCAGCGTAAGCGGTAGCGGTGAGACAGTCAGTTTGAGCAGCGAAGCTCAACAGTTGCAGAAGATCACTGATTCGTTGCGTGATCAGCCCGTCGTCAACAGCAGCCGTGTGGCTGAGTTGAAACAGGCTATCGCCGATGGCAGTTACAAGGTCGACAGCAACCGTGTTGCGAACAAACTGCTTAATTTCGAAGCCCAGCGCTAGCCCCCGGTCTGCGCAAAAGCTTCTGGACGCTTGAACCCCAGGGCATGCGATGCAAGACACTACGTTGCTTCAACTGATCACTGACGATATTGCGCCGACTCAGCACCTGCTGGAGATCCTGAAGGCCGAGTCACTGGCCCTGCACGGTCGCAATATGGTCGAAATGGAACACATCCTGGCGCAGAAACAGGCGTTGGTGATCGTGCTCGAACAGCACGGACGCAGACGCACTCAGCTGCTGTCGAGTCTTGGCCTGCCTGCCAATCGCGCGGGACTTGAAGAACTGGCCAGACACTCGTCAGTGGGCGATGCGTTATTGAAAGCGGGCGACGAACTGAGTGCGCTGATTGCCGAATGTCAGGCTGCGAATCAGCAAAATGGCAGTCTGATCCAGCTGCAACAGCTGACCACGGCGCAGCAACTCAGGATTCTCAACGGAGGCGACACGCCAGCGCTGTATGACAGCCGGGGTTCGACATCCGGAAGAGCCAGACCACGTCCGCTTAGCCAGGCGTAAGTTCTTGTATCAAGGCGTGCAACATGGTGGCAAAATGCCCCGCGCCGCACGCTGTCGTTATTTGCCTGGAGATGGATAAACCGTGAATGCCTCAAGCGCGGAAGATGTTCCGCAGCCCCCAAAGGTACTGAACACGCCTTTGGAAATTGCCGCCAACCTGCGCCTTTTGATGGAAAGCCATGATCCTTTGATCATCACTTTTCACGAGCGCAGCCAGCGCTTCCAGAGCTACGTCATCGACGTTGACCGCGACAGCAACGAGATCGCGCTCGACGAGATGATCCCCCGCGACGGTGAACGCTTTCTGGCCAACGGTGAAGCCTTTCGTATCGAAGGCTTCCATGATGGTGTGCGCATTGCCTGGGAAGTCAAAGGGCAGATGAGGATCATCGAGGAGCCGCACAGCTATCGCGGCCCGATGCCTGAAGAAGTGATCTACCACCAGCGTCGCAACGCCTTCCGCGCTGCACTGAAGCTGGCCTCGCTGGTCGACATCGAAGTTGGCGGCGAGAAACTCAAGGCTCCGCTCAAGGGCAAACTGCTGGACATCTCAGCCACCGGTTGCAAGCTGCGCTTTGAAGGCGACTTTTCAGAACGCATGCAGCTGGGCCAGGTGTACGACCGCTTCATCGCCGCCCTGCCCTTCGGCAGCATGACCACCTCGGTGGAACTGCGTTATCTGCACTTCGAAGAAAGGATCAACACCACCTTCGCCGGCGTGCGCTTCCACAACATCAGCGGATTGGTGCAGCGCCAGGTCGAACGCTTCGTTTACCAGCTGCAACGCGAAGCCCGCCGTTTCGACAAGGACGACGATTTCTGATCGTCCGCACCTTTGCGGTTTCACGCTCACACCGTCCCCTGTGGGCCTGAGCTTGTTCGCGAATACATCAGATCAGGCCCGGACAGGGTGACTGAAAAGATGCTTTCGTAAACAAGCCGGCCCCAAATGAACTGCGTCTGGCCATCACCACCGCAAGGTGAGCGACTGGAGCCGCCTGAGATCAGCGAGGACCCGGACCACCACCGCCGGGACCACCGCCACCTGGGCCGCCGCCCTCGTAATGACCGCCCCCGCCTCCATGCCCACCGCCATGACCACCCCAACCCGGGCCCCAGAAAGGCCAGCAGCCGGACATGGCCGACATCACCGCGATGACCGCCGCGACTTTCGCTATACGACTCAACATTTTGCTCACTCTCTTTGAAAACGGGCTCAACGACAGGCGTTCACCACCTGCAAAGTCTGACAGCACACACGGGCCAAACCGCGTCGTCATTTGGTAGCCAGCGGGTATCCAGCCTGATACGAACGCACGCAAAAACGAAAAGGCCGCTACGCAAAACACTTGCGTAACGGCCTTCGTTCAGTGATATCCCGTGTGGGTAGCGAACGGGGTCTCAACACCCGATCAGGTCAAACAAAGAAATCAGCGGCGGTAGTCGCTAGGCCCCGGGCCGTAGCCACCGCGCCCGTCGTAATAATGGCCTCCATCGTAGTGACGATGATCCCAACCACCATGACGGCCCCATCCAGGGCCAAAGAAACATCCCGAAACCGACGACGTCAGGGCGATCACCAGTACGATTTTCGCGATTCGGCTAAACATAATCTCACTCTCTTCATCCGGGCATCTGTCACCCATTAACTCAGACACCGGACGGATACATTTCGACATAACCACTGGGTAAAGGTTGGGTAAAGGTCCCCTGACAGACCTGCGGGCGGCGACGTGCCGCAGGTTTGTCGGTCGCCCGCCGTACCCCTCATCGCCGAGCTACGCTACTATGTGCGCCTTTGCAGGCCACCAACCCTGCGTTTTTCTTGAACCCACACGGAATACAACCCTGTGACACTGGAACAGAATTACACGGCGATCCTTGGTCAACTTGGCGAAGACGTCTCCCGCGAAGGCCTGCTCGACACCCCTAAACGTGCAGCCAAAGCCATGCAGTATCTCTGCCGCGGTTACCAGCAGACCCTGGAAGAAGTCACCAACGGCGCGCTGTTCAGCTCCGACAACAGCGAGATGGTGCTGGTCAAGGACATCGAGCTGTACTCGCTGTGCGAACACCACCTGCTGCCTTTCATCGGCAAGGCTCACGTGGCCTACATCCCGAGCGGCAAGGTGCTGGGCCTGTCCAAGGTCGCGCGCATCGTCGACATGTTCGCCCGTCGCCTGCAGATCCAGGAAAACCTCAGCCGCCAGATCGCTGAAGCCGTTCAGCAGGTCACCGGCGCACTGGGTGTGGCCGTGGTCATCGAAGCCAAGCACATGTGCATGATGATGCGCGGCGTCGAGAAGCAGAATTCCTCGATGATCACCTCGGTCATGCTGGGTGAGTTCCGCGAAAACGCCGCCACTCGTACCGAGTTCCTCAGCCTGATCAAGTGATCCGGGCGTCCTGAAGCGCCGCAACGCCCGTTGCGGCCGCGAGGTTTCAAGCATGTTGATGAAGGCACTGCGGGTCGGCCTTGGCCAGTTGGTCATTCTGGTCGACTTTCTGACCCGCCCGAGCAAGAAAAAACGTTCGCAAGAGGCGCAGGCCGCCGTCGAGGCCTTGGCCAAAGACCTGACCCTGTATCAGTTCCACGCCTGCCCGTTCTGCGTGAAAACCCGTCGCACCCTGCGTCGGCTGAACGTGCCGGTCGCACTGCGCGACGCGAAGAACAACGAGCTGGATCGCCAGACCCTGCTCAGCGAAGGCGGCAAGATCAAGGTGCCGTGCCTGCGCATCGAAGAAGCCGGCCAGACCGTGTGGATGTACGAGTCCAAAGTCATCATCGACTACCTCGAAAAACGCTTCGCCACCGCTTGAATCCCCTCCAATGATTAGCCCTGTGTGACAGGGCTTGATCGGCGCTCGCCCTTTGGACATCATGTATACAATAAAAACAAATATTGAATACATCCATGTCCATTCAAGAGTCTGCCCGCGTCACTCAATGCCCTGATTGGGCCGAAGCCCTGCTCAATGGCTTCAGCCAGGTGTTGCTGCAACGTAACCCGCTGTGCGGACTGATGTGCCTGCTGGCGATCCTCATCAGTGCGCCTTCCTCCCTGGGCGGCGCGTTGCTCGGTGCTGTGGCGGGGCTACTGACGGCGCAGCGTCGCGGCTACGCCAAGGCCGAGCGACAGTCTGGCGTCTACAGCTACAACGGTGTGCTGCTGGGGCTGCTGATCAGCTACCGCTTCGAGTGGTCACCTCTGATGCCGCTGTTGATCATCGCCTGCGGCGGCCTGAGCGCTATGCTCATCCACGCCTGGCTGCGACGCACGCCGCGCGCCTCTTGTCTGAAGGCTTACACCGCGCCGTTCGTGTTGTTCAGCTGGGTGCTGCTGATGTTTGCCGAGCCACTGCCAAGCCTGCGCGTGGCTGACTCTGACCTGATTCAGGCGCTGCCACTGGGGCTGGGGCAGGTGTTTCTGCTCGACCATCCATTGGCCGGTGTGCTGATCGGCGTCGGCCTGCTGATCGCCAACCGCACCGCCGCGCTGTGGGCCGCGCTGGGTTGCATCAGCTGGATAGCCTTTGCCCTGTGGCAGCAGGAAAGTAATCTGACGCTGCTGGGGCTGTCGGGCTACAACCCGGCATTGGCAGCGTTAGCGTTCAGCCATGTGCGCTACAAACCCTGGCTGCCGGGCATTGCCATCGTCCTGGCTATCCTGTTGCAACCCGGCTTTTCCGGGCTGGGCCTGGCGACCCTGACTGCGCCGTTCATCCTTGCCTGCTGGCTGGTGCAGGCCAGCGGTCGCCTTTTGCGACAGTCGATCAGCGATCAGCGGTTGCGCTCCTGAGCGGATTGCCACAGGCTCTGCCGACCCTGTATTCGGAACTGCACCATGGACAGCAAGACCGGCTGGCGCGAACAGCTGCGCATCATCGTTTTTCAGACCGACACCAAGGCCGGTCGGCGCTTCGACAAGATCCTGCTGCTGATCATCCTCAGCAGCCTGTTGGTCGTCATGCTCGACAGCATCGAAGCCGTGCATCGCAATTACGCCGATGTGCTGGCGTACATCGAATGGGGCTTCACCCTGGTGTTTCTCGTCGAGTACATCCTGCGCCTGTATTGCTCGCCCCAACCGCTGAAGTACGCCTTCAGCTTTTATGGCCTGATCGACCTGCTGGCCATCGTGCCGGGCATCCTGGCGCTGTATAACGCCGATGCGCAGTACCTGTTGATCATTCGCGTGGTGCGGATGCTGCGGATCTTCCGCGTGCTCAAGCTCAGCCCTTACCTCAAACAGGCCAATTACCTGCTGGCGGCCCTGCGCGGCAGCAAGCAGAAGATCATCGTGTTTCTGGTGACGGTCTCGACGCTGGTCACCGTGTTCGGCACCCTGATGTACGTCATCGAAGGCCCGGAACATGGCTTCACCAGCATTCCCAAAGGCATCTATTGGGCGATCGTGACCCTGACCACCGTGGGCTTTGGCGATATCGTGCCGAAGACGCCAGTGGGTCAGATACTGTCGTCGCTGGTGATGATCACTGGTTACTCGATCATCGCCGTGCCTACGGGGATTTTCACCGCGGAGCTGGCCAACGCCATGCGCGGCGATCAACTGCAGCACGACTGCCCGGTGTGCGCCAAGAACAGCCATGAGGGCAGCGCCGCGTTTTGCAGCCGTTGCGGCAACGCGCTGTTTCCCAAGGTCGACTCCTTGAGCGCAACCGCCCCAGACGGAAAACCATAAGCACAGACGTTTTTAATCTATTAAGGACTTAAGGGTTTTCGTTATAGTCGCGGCCATTAGCCATCGCTTTTTTCATAAGAATAAATCTCTGACACGACAAAGGAATTCGCAGTGAACAAACTCTTCGCCGCTTCTCTTCTGACCGCCGCAATGGCCTTTGGCAGCGCCGCCCAGGCCGCCCCTGAACTGCTCAACGTCTCGTACGACGTGATGCGCGACTTCTACAAGGACTACAACGCCGCCTTCCAGAAACACTGGCAGGCCGAGCACAAGGAAGACGTCAAACTGCAGATGTCCTTCGGCGGCTCGAGCAAACAGGCGCGCGCCGTGATCGACGGCCTGCAGGCTGACGTGATCACCATGAACATGGCCAC
>CAURWS010000153.1:0-7703 GCA_963528485.1 uncultured Pseudomonas sp.
CTGCCGGTTATCCACAGCCCGCAACTCCGGAATCTCACTGCTGCACCGCTCGGTCGCATACGGGCAACGCTTGTGGAAAGCACACCCCGATGGCGGATTCAGCGGGTTAGGCAGTTCACCGACAATCTTGATCTTCGGCTTCAACGGGTCCGGATGGATCGCCGGCGTCGCCGACAGCAACGCCTGGGTGTACGGGTGCAATGGACGGCTGTAGATCTCTTCCTTGGGCCCCATCTCTGCCGGGCGCCCCAAGTACATCACCAGCACGCTGTCGGCCACATGCCGCACCACCGCCAGGTTGTGCGAGATGAACACATAACCGGTGTCGAACTCCTGCTGCATGTCCATGAACAGGTTCAGCACCTGCGCCTGAATCGACACGTCCAGCGCAGAGGTCGGTTCGTCCGCTACCAGCACTTTGGGTTGCAGCATCATCGCGCGCGCCAGGGCGATACGCTGACGCTGACCGCCCGAGAACATGTGCGGGTAACGCTGGTAATGCTCAGGACGCAAACCCACCTGACGGATCATCGCCTGGACCTTTTCGCGGCGTTCGGCGGCGGAGAGACTGGTGTTGATCAGCAGCGGTTCGGCCAGTTGATCACCGATCTTCTGCCGCGGGTTGAGCGAGGCGTAAGGGCTCTGGAACACCATCTGCACGTCTTTGCGCAGCTGCTTGCGCTGGGCCTTGGTCGCGCCGGTGACCTCCTGGCCTGCAATTTTCAGCGAGCCGGACGACGGCTCTTCGATCAGCGTCAAGGCGCGGGCGAGGGTGGATTTGCCGCAGCCGGATTCACCGACCACGGCCAGCGTCTTGCCGGCTTCCAGCTCGAACGACACGCCGTTGAGGGCGCGCACGGTGGCGTGGGGCTTGAACAGACCCTGGGATACATCGTAGTGACGGGTGAGGTCACGGGCGGTCAGTACGATTTCGCTCATTACGCCACCTCCTGATTCAGCGGATAGAAACAGCGCACCAGACCGTGGACTTGTGGGTCCAGGGAAGGGCGCTGTTGGCGGCATTTGTCTTGGACATACGGGCAGCGTGGTGACAGCAGGCAGCCGCTCGGACGGTCGTAGCGACCGGGAACGATGCCGGGCAGGGTGGCCAGACGCTCGGCGCCCATGCTGTGCTCGGGGATCGCCGCCAGCAACGCTTCGCTGTATGGGTGCGCCGGTACGTCGAACAGCCCCGGGACCTGACCGACTTCAACGGCTTGCCCCGCGTACATCACGCACACACGCTGGGCGGTTTCGGCCACCACGGCCAGGTCGTGGGTGATGAGGACCAAGCCCATGTCCTGCTCTTTTTGCAGGGCCAGCAGCAGGTCCATGATCTGCGCCTGAATGGTCACGTCCAGTGCCGTGGTCGGTTCGTCGGCGATCAGCAGTTTCGGCTCGCCGGCGATGGCCATGGCGATCGCGACGCGCTGGCTCATGCCGCCGGACAGTTGGTGCGGATAGGCTTCCAGACGCTGGGCGGCGCCCGGAATCTCGACCTTCTGCAGCAGCTCAAGCGCGCGCTGGTGAGCGGCCTTGCCTTTGAGGCCCAGGTGCTGCTTGAGGACCTCCTTGATCTGGAAACCCACGGTGTAGCTGGGGTTCAGCGCGGTCATCGGGTCCTGGAAAACCATCGACAGATCCTTGCCGACGATCTGCCGCCGCTGGCGCGCGTTCAGTTTGAGCATGTCCTTGCCGTCGAAGCTCAGGGCGTCGGCAGTGACGATGCCGGGGTGATCGATCAGGCCCATCAGGGCCATCATGGTCACGGATTTACCCGACCCCGATTCGCCCACGATGGCCAGGACTTCGCCCTTGTCTACGCTCAGGCTCAAGCCGTCGACGACCGGGGTCGCGGTGGCATCGCCGAAGCGAACGTTCAGGTTCTTGATGTCTAGTAATGGCATTCTGGCGTCCTCAGGCGGCGTTCTTGAGTTTCGGGTCCAGCGCATCGCGCAGACCGTCGCCCATCAGGTTGATTGCCAGCACGCTGAGCAAAATGGTCAGGCCCGGAAGGCTCACCACCCACCAGGCGCGTTCGATGTAGTCGCGGGCCGAAGCGAGCATGGTGCCCCACTCAGGCGTTGGCGGTTGTACACCCAGACCCAGGAAGCCCAGCGCCGCAGCGTCGAGGATGGCCGAGGAGAAACTCAAGGTGGCCTGAACGATCAGCGGCGCCATGCAGTTGGGCAGCACGGTGATGAACATCAGGCGCGGCAGGGTGGCGCCGGCCAGACGGGCAGCGGTCACGTAGTCGCGGTTCAGTTCGCCCATGACCGCAGCGCGGGTCAGACGCACATAGGACGGCAGCGACACGATGGCGATGGCGATCACGGTGTTGATCAGGCCAGGGCCGAGGATCGCGACGATGGCCACAGCCAGCAGCAGCGAAGGCAGGGCCAGCATGATGTCCATCAGGCGCATGATGGTGGGCCCAAGGATTTTCGGGAAGAAACCGGCCAGCAGGCCCATCAGGATGCCCGGAATCAGCGACATCACCACCGACGACAAACCGATCAGCAGCGACAGGCGCGAACCCTGGATCAGGCGCGAGAGCAGGTCGCGGCCCAGCTCGTCGGTGCCCAGCAGAAACTGCCACTGGCCGCCTTCAAGCCAGACCGGAGGGGTCAGCAGGAAGTCGCGGTACTGCTCGCTCGGGTCATGGGGCGCGACCCACGGGGCGAAGATCGCGCAAAACACGACCAGCGCCATGAAGGCCAGACCGGCCACGGCGCCCTTGTTTTTCGAGAAATGCTGCCAGAACTCTTTGTAGACAGAGGGGTACAGCAGGCTTTGATCGACTGCTGTTACAGGAACAGGTGTATTCATGGTCGTGATCTCAGCGCTGGTGACGAATGCGTGGGTTGGCGAAGCCGTAGAGGATGTCCACCACGAAGTTCACCAGAATCACCAGGCAGGCGATTAGCAGGATGCCGTTCTGCACGACAGGGTAGTCACGGGCGCCGATGGCTTCGATCAGCCACTTGCCGATACCCGGCCAGGAGAAGATCGTTTCGGTCAGTACGGCACCGGCCAGCAGGGTGCCCACTTGCAGGCCGAACACGGTCAGTACCGGGATCAGCGCGTTGCGCAGGCCGTGCACGAACACCACGCGGGCAGGCGACAGGCCTTTGGCGCGGGCGGTACGCACGTAGTCTTCACGCAGCACTTCGAGCATCGAGGAGCGGGTCATCCGGGCGATCACCGCCAGCGGGATGGTGCCCAGCACGATGGCCGGCAGAATCAGGTGACGCAGGGCATCGATGAACGAGCCTTCTTCATCGCTGAGCAGGGTGTCGATCAGCATGAAGCCGGTTTTCGGTTCGATGTCGTACAAAAGGTCGATTCGACCCGATACCGGGGTCCAGCCCAGCGATACCGAGAAGAACATGATCAGGATCAGGCCCCACCAGAAGATCGGCATCGAGTAGCCCGCCAGCGAGATACCCATCACCCCGTGGTCGAACAGGGACCCTCGTCGCAAGGCCGCAATGACACCGGCCAGAAGCCCGATGATGCCAGCGAATATCAGCGCCGCAATCGACAGTTCCAGTGTCGCCGGGAACAGCGATGTGAATTCGGACCACACGCTCGTGCGCGTCCGCAGCGACTCGCCCAGGTCGCCATGGGCGAGCTTGCCGACGTAGTCGATGTATTGCGCATAAAGGGGTTTGTTCAGGCCAAGGCGTTCCATGGCTTGGGCGTGCATTTCCGGATCGACCCGGCGTTCACCCATCATGACTTCGACCGGGTCGCCCGGAATCAGGCGAATCAGTGCGAAGGTCAGCAAGGTGATGCCGAAGAAGGTGGGTATCAGTAACCCCACTCGGCGAGCGATAAAACTAAACATCTTGTTGTGTACCTCATCTGCCGGTTAGGCGTGTCCCGACGGGTCGAAACGTCCTGACACTCGGTGATGCTGCGTTGAAAACAGCCTTGGAATGCTCATTTACAAACTCGTAGACTCCGCTTCCTCGGCTGTTTTCGCCTTGCCTCACCTTCGCGTCAAAACGTTCGAACAAAGCCTGTAGGCCCGCCGGATTCTTCTTCTACTTCACCTGGGTGGTGGCGAAGTTATTAGTGGTCAGGGGGCTAATGTGATAGCCCTCTACGTTCTTGCGCATTGCGGTGAACATTTTGGTGTGTGCCATGCTGATCCATGGCTGATCCTGATTGAAGATCGCCTGTGCCTGCTCATAGAGCGCGGCACGTTCGGCCGGGTCGGTTTTTTCCCGGGCCTGATCGATCAACGTCTGGAACTTCTGATTGCACCAGCGCGCGTAGTTTTCGCCGTTTTTGGCGGCCTCGCAGCTGAGGTTCGGCGTCAGGAAGTTATCAGGGTCGCCATTGTCGCCCGCCCAGCCTGCCGACACCATGTCGTGTTCGCCGTTTTTCGCCCGTTTGAGCATTTCGCCCCATTCCATGACGCGTATATCTAACTTAATGCCGACTTTCGCCAAGTCGGCCTGCATCATTTGCGCGCCCAGCATCGGGTTGGGGTTGGTCGGGCCGCCACCGTTACGGGTGAACAGGGTGAGCACGGTGCCTTCCGGAACACCTGCTTCCTTAAGCAAGGCACGTGCCTTGTCGAGGTCGTGGGCCGGGTTTTTCAGGTCTTTGTTGTAACCCAGCAGGGTGTCCGGGTAAGGGTTGACGCCGACGGTGGCGTTGCCTTTGCCGAACAGCGCGTTGACGTACGCCTCTTTGTCGAAGGCGATGTTGATGGCCTTACGCACGCGCACGTCGCTCATGTACTTGTGGGTGGTGTTCATCGCGATGTAGGAAGTGGTCATCGCGTTCAGCTCGTCGACCTTCAAGTTCGCATCGTTCTTGATGCTCGGAATGTCGTCAGGCTTGGGGTACAGCGCGACCTGACACTCGTTGGCCTTGAGCTTTTGCAGACGCACGTTGTTGTCGGTGGCGATGGCCAGTACCAGGGTGTCGGCCGGCGGCTTGCCACGGAAATAATCCGGGTTGGCCTTGAAGCGCACCTGGGCATCCTTGGCGTAACGCTGGAAGACGAACGGGCCGGTGCCGATCGGCTGGCTGTTCAGGCCTTCGAGCTTATTGGTTTTTAGCAACTGATCGGCGTATTCGGCCGAATAGATCGAGGAAAACGCCATGGCCACGTCGGCCAGGAACGGTGCTTCACGGCGGGTCAGGGTGAACTTGACCGTGCTGTCGTCAACTTTCTCGACGCTTTTAAGCAGTTCCTTGAAGCCCATGCTCTCGAAGTAAGGGAAGCCGACGGTCGATTGCTTGTGCCATGGATGGTTCGGGTCCAACTGACGCTGGAAGCTCCAGACCACGTCGTCGGCATTCATCTCGCGGGTCGGTTTGAAGTAATCGGTGGTGTGGAACTTGACGCCTTTGCGCAGGTGGAACGTGTAATTGAGCCCGTCTTCGCTGATGTCCCAGGACTCGGCTAGGGCAGGCTGGATGTCAGTGGTGCCAGGCTTGAAGTCCACCAGACGGTTGTAAATGGTTTCCGACGCAGCATCCCCGGTGACGGCGGTGGTGTACAGCGCAATGTCGAACCCTTCGGGGCTGGCTTCGGTGCAGACCACCAGAGGCTTGGCCGAAACGCCGACTGCGACGCTAAACAGCGCCAGTGCGACTGCGTTGCGCAATGTTGCGAGTTTGAATGTCGATTTCAAGAAAACGCCCTCCGCAAGTGATGAAGCCATTACTCAGTGGGTGTTTCGGGGCATTAAGTTCTGTATGAACCCTGCCCCGAAACTGCCCGCTTCAGTGATTAAAGAATGTTGAACGGGATGGTGGTCACCAGACGGAACTCGTTGATGTTGCCATCAGCCTGGTTGGCGCTCGCGCGGTGGGTGGTGTACGTGCCGCGCATGGTCGAGGCCTTCAGCGGGCCGGACTGCAGGGTGTAGGTCGCGCCTACGCCGTATTCGTAGTGGGTTTCGCCGTCCATGCTGCGCACGTCGTAGGCAGTGCCCTTGTAGTGCGTACCGTCGATGTCGAAGCCGCGGGCCTGGTAGATGTTGAACTTCAGGCCCGGCACGCCGTAGTCGGCCATGTTCAGCAGGTAGCTCAGCTGCACCGACTTCTCGTTCGGTCCGTTGAAGTCCGAGAGCAGGGAGTTGGCCAGGAAGATGGCGTTGCTGTCGTGGACGTAGTCGAAGTAGGTGTCACCTTCCACTTCCTGATAGGCGATGCTGAAGCTGTGCGCCTTGTGGGTCGCGGTCAACGACAGGGAGTAGGTGTCGTTGTCGATCGGGCCCATTTTCTTGGCGCCCGAGTCCTTGGTTTTGTAGTAGTTCAGGTTGGTCGACAGGCCCAGCACGTCGGTATCGCCCATCTCGTGCAGGAAGGCGAAGTAGTACTGATGCCAGAAGTCTTCGACGTTGGAGGCGTAGAAGCTGGTGGTCAGGCTCTTGAACGGCTTGTAGTCGACGCCGGCGATGTCCACACGATCAGCTTCGATGTTGGCGTTGGCGGTGTACTCGGAGCGGAACTTGGTCAGGCTCTGCTCGGAACGTGGCGAGACGCGGTCGAAGCTGCCGGCGGTGAACGACAGGTTGTTGAATTCTTCGCTGAGGATGCTCACACCTTCGAAGCTCGAAGGCAGCGCGCGGTTGCCGATGTAAGCCAGCACAGGGGTGTTGAGCGACTGACGGCCTGCGGTCAGGGTGGTGTTGGAGATGCGTGCCTTGATGTTGCCCAGGCCCAGCTTGCTCCACTGGCCGACCGCGTCACCGTTGTTCTTGGTGAGGGTACGGTTGGCGCCGCCCATCAGGTCGTCCTTGTCGCGGTCCAGCGCGACGGCGTTGTAGACCGCCAGTTCGGTGGCGAAACCGACCGTGCCCTGTGTGAAGCCCGAGCTGTAGTCAACGATGGTGCCTTGCACCCAGTTGATACGACGCGGATCGCGATCGACCACGACGCCGTTCTCGCTGCGGCTGAAGTTGCCGCCGCGACGCAGCAGTTCGTTGGCGTACCAGTTCTTGGTGGAACCGGTGATCTTCGAGTCTTCCAGAAAGCCCTTGGCTTCGCTCTGGGCGTTGGTGGTGGCCAGGGTGGTTGGCACGAATTCCTGGCTGGTTGGCTCTGCCTGAGCCGCGACGCTCAGGGCGAGGGCGGACAAGGCGAATACAGCAGTGCTGGCTTTTTTCACGTTTTAAAGCTCCCGATGACATCTTTTATAGAGGCCGGTTTTTATGAGTGGACCGGCTTTGGTGTTGCGGCCTTGTGGGCCTTTTTTCGCTCGCTCCGCGGATTGCGGATAAAGCAGTGCCAAAGGCGATCAATCGCCTGTGGCACAGTTGCTGGGGTTATTCGGCGATGCTCACGCCTGAAAAGTTGTTGCGACCGAAGGGGCTGACCAGAAAGCCCCGCACCTCTTTGCGCAACGGCTGAATGACCGTGGAGTGGGCGATCGGGGTGATCGGCACCTGGCTCTTGAGGTAGTGCTGCGCCTGTTTGTACAGGCTGATGCGTTGGGTTTTGCCTGCGGTGGACACGGCGGACTTGATCAACGCGTCGTATTTTTCGTCACACCACATCGAGTAGTTGTTGCCGCCGATGGAGGCGCAGCTGTACAGCGTGCCCAGCCAGTTGTCCGGGTCACCGTTGTCGCCGGTCCAGCCGATCAGCGAGATGTCGTGCTCGCCGTTCTTGATGCGCTTGAGGTACTAGCCCCATTCGTAGCTGACGATGGTCGCCTTGATGCCGACCTTGGC
>CAURWS010000154.1:0-7694 GCA_963528485.1 uncultured Pseudomonas sp.
GCAGAGGTGGGCGAAGCTGGCGTCGATGACGCTGGCATCGCATTGACCGCCAGGGAAGTACCCGCCAGCAAAGCAAAGACGAGGGACGCGAGGTAAGACGTACGCATGAGTAATGCTCCATGACATCGTGGGTTTGGAAAGCAGCGTTCCTGAGCTGCTTTTGAAACCTAGACGATGCCTCTGGAACATCAATGCAGGCATAGTTGACGGAATGTGTCTTTTCCGTAAGCCCCGGGGATACGGGGGGCAGGCTCAGACCCTGCTGCTGAAAACTACGTAAACGAACGTGTCAAAGCACTGCAACTCAAGGTTCTTTGCGGCGCTGCTGATGAATCCAGTCAACGATATCGCCTTCCGGGGCATAGCCGCTGACCGTATCGCCGAGAATCTGGCGCACCTTGTTGTAGTCGTCTTCATCAAGCGCTTTGAGTAACTGCGTCAGGTTCTGCTTGAAGGCGTCCCAGGACAGGTAATCTTCCTGAGCACTCATGATCATCGGGTGGCTGGTCACCGCGACATTGTCGCCGATCAGCAACTCCTCAAAAAGTTTTTCACCCGGACGCAGCCCTGTGAACTCGATGGAAATGTCACCGTGCGGGTTCTTTTCAGATCGGATGCTCAGGCCTGACAGGTGGACCATTTTTTCCGCCAGCTCGATGATTTTTACCGGCTCGCCCATGTCCAGCACGAACACGTCACCGCCCTGCCCCATGGAGCCGGCCTGGATCACCAGCTGTGCCGCCTCGGGGATGGTCATGAAGTAACGAGTGATCTTCGGATGGGTGACGGTCAGCGGCCCACCGGATTTGATCTGCTGATGAAACAGAGGGATCACCGATCCGGACGAGCCCAGCACATTGCCGAAACGCACCATGCTGAAGCGAGTCTTGTTGACCTGGTGCACGTTGGCCCGGTCGCCAAACATCACAGGGGCGGGCTCGCGGCTCAACGCCTGAAGAATGAGCTCCGCCAAGCGCTTGGTGCTGCCCATGATGTTGGTCGGGCGCACCGCTTTATCCGTCGAGATAAGCACAAAATTGGCAACGCCGGCCTGCAACGCCGCCTGAGCGGCATTGAGTGTGCCGACCACGTTGTTGAGCACACCTTCCCCGATATTGTGCTCAACCATCGGCACATGCTTGTAGGCGGCCGCGTGGTAAACGGTATCGACACGCCATGTTTTCATGACGTCTAGCAACTTGCCGTGATTGCGCACGGAGCCCAGAATCGGCAGAAGCTTCACCTTCAGCGATTCGCGCTCTATGCGTCGCTCAAGTTCGGAAAGAATGGTATAGAGATTGAACTCACTGTGATCGAGCAACAACAAGGTCGTCGGTTTGAGCGCAATAATCTGTCGGCAAAGCTCTGACCCGATCGACCCACCAGCCCCCGTCACCAGCACGCATTGTTTTTTGATGCAGTGCTCAAGCAGCTCTTCCTGAGCCGGCACGGCATCGCGGCCCAACAGATCCGCGATGTCGACTTCCTGAAGGTCGTCGACCTTGACCCGGCCCGCAGCCAGATCAGAAAAATTCGGCACGCTGCGTACATGAAGCGGGAAGCCCTCCAGAAATCCAAGCACCTCGCGGCGACGGGCTCTGGCCGACGACGGGATCGCAAGCAGTATCTCTTGCGCCCCCGTGACATCGATCATTTGCTGGATATGTTTAGGCTTGTAAACCTGTAGACCCGAGATAACCCGGTTGGAGATGGAATCGTCGTCATCGATGAACGCAACCGGACGCATGGAACGTCCCATCCTCAACGCCGCGACCAGTTGGTTACCCGCAGCCCCCGCGCCATAAATGGCCACTTTCAGCAGGCCGTCATCACGGCTGGTAAAGGGCACGTGCTGCGCGGCAGAAAACCAGTCGCCCAAAAAATACTGGCGCATGGCCAAACGCAGTCCGCCAATCATGACCAGACTCAGCCACCAGTAGTTGAACATCACCGACCGCGGAACGACATGCTGATGATTGCTGTAGAGATAAACAACCACGCCCAATATCAGGGCAGAGAGACTGACGGCCTTGATGATCGCCACCAGCGCATCGTTGCCGAAATAACGCATGACCGCGCGGTACATGCCGAAACGAATGAAGAGAGGGATGGCGACCACAGGCGCGCTGAGAAACAGCCACGTATGGATCTCCAGGGGATTGATCAGATCATCAATGCCCAGGCGAACCACGAACGCCATCCAGAGCGCGAACCAGACCAGGCAGATGTCGGTGGCGACCTGAAAGATCCGCTTCTGTCGGCGAGGCAGCCCCAGCAGCAGCGCGCGTATTTTCTCCATCCATCCCTCGAGCACGAGTGCAATCTCCTTTCTATCGACCAGTGCAACGGTCGTTGATTCCTGTCACGTGCAAAGAATCATTGCGGCGATGAGACCACCGCCCCCTCTCAACGCTGTTCAAGCTCGCCGGCATGGAATCTGATCGCCAGGATGACCAGCGGAACATAGGCAATAACTGCGCCCACGGCGCCATCGAGCCCGAAATGCGCCACCCACAGAGCGACTGGCAGAAGCCAGCAGAGATTGATTACACCGACTGCGGACGTCACAGGAAGGTGCCTACCGAACTGCCGTGAAGCAAATTGATAGGCATGGCTTCTGTGAGCCTCATAGACCTTGTCGCCTCGAATGAGCCGACGAATGAGGGTAACTGTAGCGTCTACGATGAAAACACCGAGAAGAATAAGCCAAGCCCACAATAACTGCGAGGAAATCCAGGCTGCCTGCAGCGATAAAAGCCCCAGAATGATGCCGAGAAAGCCGCTGCCCGCGTCGCCCATGAAGATCTTGGCCGGGGGAAAATTCCAGATCAGGAAACCGACAACGGCGCCAGTCAGCAGGACGGCCGGCCAGATCAGACTGGTGAACCCTTCGAGTGCGTAAATCAGGACAGCGCCGGCGCACACGGTAATGGCTTCCACGCTGGCTATGCCGTCGATCCCGTCCATGAAATTGTAGAGATTGAGCAACCACACCAGATAAAAAGCAGCGAGCACATTGCCGATCACTCCCGGTTCAAGGGTAGCGCCAAATACATTGATCGAGGGCAGCCCCCCGAGCCAGAACAGGCCCCAGGTTGACGCAAGAAAATGCCCTAATAGGCGCCAACGTGCAGCGATGTGAGCATGGTCATCGAGAAAACCCAGCGCAGCGATAAAAAATCCCGCGCCAAATAACGCCAGAAAAGCTGACAACGCAATTGCGCCGCAGCCAAACATCCAGACCAGTGCAATCAAGTAGCCCGCGACAATCGCAACCCCGCCACCCCGCGGCGTCGGAACCGTGTGCGAACTTCGGCCATTGGGTATATCGAGCAGGCTCTTGTGCAGCGCATACCGCCGTAGCCAATAGGTGAGCGCGAAGGAAAAACCGACCAGCGCAACAGCCAACCACCAATAATTCATTTTTGATCCGATGCTAGAAAATGATCGACTGTCTTCCTCAAGCCCTCATCGACAGACACCGGAGGCGCCCAGTGCAACAGGTCTCGATTCCTGGAAATGTCCACTCGAAGCGACCCCAGCACACGCTGTGCCGCTGCCTTGCGCCCCAGCAGGCGTGCGCCGAATTCGATCACCCTTTGAGGAACGGGTATCAGCCAGCCCGATGAAGGCATATGCGCTTGTAACCCTCTGATCAGTCCGGTCGTGGACAGGTCATGCCCGTCGCTGACCAGAAAGATCTGATTGGCAGCCCCAGGATGATCAATACAGACCCGAATGAAATCGACCAGATTATCCAGCGAGACCAGACTGCGCGCATTATTGATCGCCCCCAGTGGCAGCGGAATCCCTTGGCGCACAAGACGCATCAACTGCAAAAAGTTAGCCTTGACCCCTGGCCCGTAAACCAGCACGGGGCGAATGATCACAACCTCCATCGCGCACGTCCCGGCCAACGCCAAGAGGGCCAGCTCCGCTTCGTGTTTGGAGATCGCGTAAGGATCCGAGGGGTGCGCAGGATCGTCAGGACGAAATGCCTCGTCAGGCCCCGTCGACTCGCCGTTGACCTTGATCGAACTGATAAAAATGAAACGACGCACGCCTGCTTGGGCGGCTTGTCTGGCGAGGTTGAGTGTGCCGGCCGTGTTGACCTCTCGAAAAAGCGCGAGGGGGTCTGCGGCGGTGTCGTGCATGACATGGACGCGAGCGGCGGTATGGATAAGGGTGTGAACGCCCTGAAGCGGAGCATGCCACGCCGTATCCGGGCCCAACTCGCCCACACAGGCCTGTGTCACGTCGTCGGGGAAGTGATGCTGACCAGCACATCGCGTAGCCGCGATAACTCGGGTGGCAGGGATGCCAGCGATGGACTTCACGAGCTCGCTGCCCAAAAATCCCGTGCTCCCTGTCACCAGGATTTTTCTGCTCATATCAAAAATCCGTGTAAGTCACTATCACGCCACAAGCCACAGAAAACTGTGTGCAGGTCATACGTTACGAATTGAGTGAAGCGAACTGGCAAACGGCCCTCGAGCGGGTCGAGTCAAGGGCCGTGGCCTGTGAAGCGATCAGTTGCTGTTCAACAACCCTTCGATTTCCTTGACCTTGGACGCCACCAGCTCAGGATCGCGCCGACTTTCAACGTTCAGACGCAGCAAAGGCTCGGTATTCGAACCCCGCAGGTTGAAACGCCATTCGGCGAACTCAAGGCTGATCCCGTCTGTCTTGTCGATGTTGGAGCACAACGGTGAATAATGCTCCAGCACCTTGCTCAGGACTGTCTTGACGTCGTCCACTTTGTAGTTGATTTCGCCGCTGCACGGATAGGCAGCCATCCGCTCATCGACCAGTTGAGAGAAGGATTTGCCCGAGACCGACATCAACGCTGTCACCAGCAACCACGGGATCATGCCGCTGTCGCAATACGCGAAATCGCGGAAGTAATGGTGAGCGCTCATCTCGCCACCGTAGACCGCATCTTCTTTGCGCATGCGCTCTTTGATGAACGCGTGGCCGGTCTTGCACAGCACCGGGGTGCCACCGGCCAGCTTCACTTGATCGATGGTGTTCCAGGTCAGGCGAGGATCGTGGATGATCTTCGAACCAGGGTGCTGCTTGAGCAGCATTTCAGCCAGCAGACCCACCAGATAATAGCCTTCGACAAAACGCCCCTTCTCGTCAAAGAAGAAGCAGCGGTCAAAATCCCCGTCCCACGCCAGCCCCAGGTCGCAGCCATGCTTGATCAGCGCATCACGGGTGATGCTGCGGTTTTCCGGCAGCAGCGGGTTGGGCACGCCATTGGGGAAGTTGCCATCGGGCTCAGCGTTGATGATGACCCATTCGAAAGGCAGACGGGACTTGATCGCTTCGAGCGCAGGGCCAACGGCACCATTGCCCGGGTCTGCCAGGATCTTAAGAGGGCGAAGATCGGCGCCCTTGACGTAGCCAAGCAGGTGCTCAATGTAGGCAGACTTGTCCGGGGCGTGCTTGACGCTGCCTGGCGCGGCGGCCACGCTGCCAAAGTCTCCGGCATCCACGCGCTGACGGATCGCATCCAGGCCAGTGTCACCGCTGATCGGACGCGATTCGCGCTGGACCAGCTTCATACCGTTGTAACCTTTGGGGTTATGGCTGGCGGTGACCATCACGCCGCCGTCGGCAGCATAATGACTGGTCGCAAAGTAAACTTCCTCGGTGCCGCACAGGCCGATGTCGATCACATCCGCACCGGCCTCCTGGATGCCGTGAATCAATGCCTGAGCCAAGGAAGGACTTTCGAGACGCATGTCTCTGCCGACCACGATATTTTTGGCACCCAGCTCAACGACCATGGACCGACCTATGCGGTAGGCGATATCGGCATCCAGATCGTTGGGGACCTGACCACGGATATCGTAGGCTTTGAAGCAACGGGTCTGAATAGCGGGATAGACGGAATTCATGTGTAAAAACCTATGCGACGAAAGAACCCGAAGGCTCCTCTGTTCAGTATGAAGCAGGCCGACCGGCGGACTGCACGCAACCCTCGCGCATAACAGCTTGAGGCGAGGGTTAGGCAGTGAAAACGAAGATTAGTTATCGACGCGGCCGTAATTATCTTCGACGCGGCTCACGTCAACCTGATGTTTGTCCGGCATCAATACTCGCCGCTCCCGGTCGCCAACAGTGGAAGCGCTCGCAATAATCCAGATATTTTCAGTAAATTCAGAGAGATAAGCGCGAGCGAGAGTAACAAAAAGGCGTTCAAAGATACAGGCTCTGGCACGCCCGTGATGTTTCGAATCAATAAGACGGAGCCCCTAATTTTTTCGGAATCTTTCGAAATTAATCAGGACCCACTCACCCTACAGGCTTGGCCATCTTGCGATAGTCACGCAAGGCGTGAAGGCTTGGACCGTTTACGCAGACGTGCGCCGAGGGTCAGAATCGGCCCAATGACCATCCCCACCAGAAGGGCCAGAACCACCGGAACAGCCACCGACAACTCAGGCGCCGACCAGCCAAAGAACACCAACGCCACAGGCTGCTGGTTTTCAAGCACGAACACTACCGTCGCCGATGCGATCAGCACGACGACGACAAAAAAAATCAGGCGTTTGAGATTACGCATCAAGTCCCCCTATAAAGGCTTATTGGAGCCCGTGCTCCTCCTCTTCGTTCACCCGGTCACGCAGTTCTTTACCTGGCTTGAAGTGCGGAACAAATTTTCCGTCGAGGCTGACGGATTGTCCGGTCTTGGGGTTGCGGCCGACGCGGGGAGCGCGGTAGTGCAGGGAGAAGCTGCCGAAGCCGCGGATTTCGATCCGGTCACCCGTGGCAAGGCATTGCGACATCTGTTCAAGCATGGTCTTGATGGCCAACTCCACATCCTTGGATGAGAGCAGTCCTTGATGGGTGACAATTCGTTCGATCAACTCCGACTTCGTCATATTTTTCCCTTCTTTTTCAAGCAGCTAGGTTAAGCGCTTTGAAGGTTTTAGCACGCTGGAAAGTATTTTTCCACCCCATGCATGCACATATGTGAACCGAGAGTCCAGGCAGCAAGGCATTATTTTTCACCACCTGCCCGCCGGGCCTTGTGGCACGCGGCGTATCGCTTTATGCCTCAGACGCCAGGACCGATCAGCACAAAACAGACGCCCACAAAAAAGGGCGACCGAAGTCGCCCTTTTTCAATGGTCAGACAGAACTCAGTTCTGCTTTTCCATTTGAGCACGCAGCAGGTCACCCAGAGTGGTAGGACCCGTGTTTTCTGCGGTTTCAGGCTTGCTACGCAGGCTCTGAATCGCTTCTTTCTCGTCTTCGACGTCTTTCGACTTGATGGACAAGCTGATCACACGGCTCTTACGGTCAACGCTGATGATCTTGGCTTCGATCTCTTCGCCTTCTTTCAGGACGTTACGCGCGTCTTCAACGCGGTCACGGCTGATTTCGGAGGCTTTCAGAGTAGCTTCGATGTCGTCGGCCAGAGTGATAATGGCGCCTTTGGCGTCAACTTCTTTAACGGTACCGCGAACGATAGCGCCTTTGTCATTGACAGTGACGTACTCGGAGAACGGATCGCTTTCCAGCTGCTTGATACCCAGCGAGATGCGCTCACGCTCTGGATCAACAGACAGGATCACGGTGTCGAGCTCGTCGCCCTTCTTGAAGCGACGTACGGCTTCTTCGCCCACTTCGTTCCAGGAGATGTCGGACAGGTGAACCAGACCGTCGATGCCGCCGTCCAGACC
>CAURWS010000155.1:0-7653 GCA_963528485.1 uncultured Pseudomonas sp.
TGATCGCGCTCGTCGCAGGCCTGGCCATTATCCTCGCCCCGGCCTTGCAGATCGCCCTGCTCTTCTGGGTGCTGGTCCACGCCCATCGCAACGAAATCGCCCCCGGCTTCAAGACCTGCATGCGCACCCTCGAACACCTGCGCCCGTGGAGCATGCTCGAAGTCTGTCTGCTGGGCATTCTGGTGGCGATCGTCAAGCTGGCGGGCATGCTCGATGTGCACCCCGGTGTCGGCCTGTGGGCCATGGCCATGCTGATGGTGCTGATCCTGCTGATTGCCGGCAAAGACATCCGCAGGCTCTGGGACGAACTGGGAGTAGAGCCTGAATGAACGGCATTCCCTTCGCCCGGGAACACAAGGTCACGCTGTGCCATGTCTGCAGCTATGTCTGTCCCGAGGACGCCCACGACTGCCCACGCTGCGACTCCCCGGTCCACCGGCGCAAGCCCAACAGCCTGACGCGGACCTGGGCGTTCCTGATTGCCGGGCTGATTTTCTACATCCCCGCCAACGTCCTGCCGGTAATGTTCACCACGCTTCTGGGCAGTGCCAGTGAAAATACCATCATGAGCGGTGTGATCGAGTTCGCCGAAAGCGGCTCGTGGGACATCGCCATCCTGATTTTCATCGCCAGCATCCTAGTGCCGTGCATCAAGTTTCTGGTGCTGGGCATGCTCCTGATCACCTGCCAGCGCCGCAGCCAATGGGCGATGCGCGAACGCTCACGGTTGTACCGTTTCATCGAGCTGATCGGCTACTGGTCGATGCTCGACGTGCTGGTGGTCGCCCTGGTGGCGGCGCTGGTCCAGTTTCGCGGCCTGAGCACCATCGAGCCGCGCCTGGGCATCCTGTTTTTTGGTTTGGTGGTGGTGATGACGATGCTTGCCGCCATGAGTTTCGATCCCCGGTTGATCTGGGACGCAGAGGTTGAAGATGCCTGATAACACCCTACCCCCGTCGGCACCCGAGCCGGTAAAACCCAAGGTCAAGGCGCGCAAGGCGCGTGTTTCGCTGATCTGGCTGGTGCCCATCGTTGCCGGGCTGATCGGCCTGTCGATGGTCATCCACGACTTCCTCAACGTCGGGCCCAAGGTGGTGGTCAGCTTCCAGACGGCCGAAGGCCTTGAAGCCAAGAAGACCCAGGTCAAATACAAGAACGTGGTCATCGGCACCGTCACCGATATCACATTGAGCGAAGACCGCACGCACGTTCTGGCGACCATCGAACTCAACCAGTCGGCGACCCCGTTCACCCGCGCCGACTCCCAATACTGGGTGGTGCGCCCACGCATTGGCGCCCATGGAGTGTCTGGCGTCGACACACTGTTGTCCGGCGCGTTCATCGGCGCCGATGCCGGCAGCTCCGAGAAGACCGAGAAGAACTTCACCGGCCTTGAAAATCCGCCACCGGTGACCTTCGGCGAAAAGGGCAAACGCTTCATCCTCCACACCGACGACCTCGGCTCGCTGGACATCGGCTCGCCGATCTACTTCCGCCGCATTCAGGTCGGTCAGGTGGTGGCCTATGAACTGGCCAAAGACGGCAAAGGCGTGAACATCGAGATTTTCATCAACTCGCCCAACGATCAGTATGTATTGACCGACTCGCGTTTCTGGAACGCCAGTGGTGTGGACGTCAGCCTGGGCGCCGCGGGCCTTAAGGTGTCGACCCAGTCGCTGACCTCGATCATTTCCGGCGGCATCGCCTTCCGTGAGCCCAAGTACAGCCCGGACGCCAAACCCGCTGATGGCAACGCCGAATTCAAGCTGTTCGAGGACCAGGCCACTGCCCTCGCCCCTCCGGATGGCGAACCCAAATACATTCGCATGCGCTTCAACCAGTCCTTGCGCGGGTTGGTGGTCAATGCGCCGGTGGATTTCCTGGGCGTGAACATCGGCCGTGTGGTCTCGGTGGATCTGGATTACGACCCGGCCACCGGCACCTTCCCCGGCGTGGTGGGTGCGGTGATCTATCCACAGCGGCTGGGGGCGGCCAACGACAAGCTCAAGGAACAGGCTGGCACTGGCGATGATGAGGAGCAGACCTCGCGCATTCTCGGGCGCTTCGTCGAACGCGGCCTGCGTGCGCAGATTCGCAACGGCAACCTGCTCACCGGCCAGCTGTACGTGGCCATGGACTTCGACCCCAAAGCCCCGCGCATCAGTTACAACGCCAAGGCCCGCCCGCTGGAGATACCGACCGTGGGCGGCAGCTTCGACAAGCTGCAGGAACAACTGCAAGCATTCGTCGACAAGCTGGGCAAGATCCCTATCGACGAACTGGCCAAAAACCTCAATGGCAGCCTGATCGAACTGCAAAAGACCATGAAGAACGTCAACGGGCAGGTCTTGCCGCAGGTGACCGGTACTCTGCAACAGGCGCAGAAAACCCTGGGCAACGCCAACGCCACGTTCTCGGATGACTCGCCAGCTCGCCAGCAACTGGGCCAGGCCATGGAAGAAGTCCAGCGCACCGCGCGCTCTGTAAGGGTGTTGGCCGACTTCCTCAGCCGTCATCCTGAATCGTTGATCCGGGGTCGCACCGGTGATGCAGCGCCCGGCTCGTACAAAGGTTCGTCCTCTTCCCGTGAAATCGCTCCGGAGCCTGCCCAATGACCCTGCGCCCTCACCTGTTGGCATCGACTGTCGCACTGGCCCTGACCCTCAGCGCCTGCTCGACGGCGCCCACTCATTACTACACCTTGATCGCCCCCGCGACCCAGGCGCCGGCCAATGTTGCGCAGGCACCGTTTCAGTTCGAAATGCAGCCAGTGCTGATGGCCGTGCAGGTCGACCAACCACCGCTGGTGGTGCGTCAGGGGAACGGCAGCCTGGCGATTCTGGAAAACGAGCGCTGGGGCGCGCCATTGGGCGATGAGTTCCACGACGCACTGACGGGGGAACTGGAACGTCGCTTCGGCTCACGAGATCTGGCGGGCCTGCCCAAACAGAGTGATCAGCCCGTACTTTCCATCCGTACGGATGTACGGCGTTTCGAGTCTGTGCTCGGGCAATATGCCTTGATCGACGTGGTGTGGAATTTGAGCCTGCGTGGCAACGGCAATCAGCGCCAGACGCTGACCTGCAGCAGCGTGATTCGCCAACCTGCCGGAGTTGGTATGGAAAATCTGGTATTGGCACATCAAAAAGCGGTTTCAAGCTTGGCTGATACAATCGCTCGAACAGCAGACCGTTGGGTCATTCAAACTTCCGCGCGTTGTCCTTTGTGATTAAACACAATGTTTACTTCGGACTTTTTCAGCGAAAAGTCCGAAGTATTATCCCATCAGATTATTACCCTCAAATGAGTGAAACGGCTTTCTATTCTTTTGTCGAATATCCAGAGTCATAAAGTGTATTTATGATCTTCGAGTCATACGATTGTTTAACTAAATTTCTCCATAACCGATTGGATCCTCTTCCCACTCCACTTGGATATGGTTATTGTCATCTCCGGTGGCGCGCGGAATCACTGCTTGGTTTAAATAGTTGTAAAAATCAACCATCCACCCTTTCCAAAATACATACAGGTTGAGAGTGCAGAATGAACGATCCACTTCAGCGACGGAACACAGGAGACGCACATGACAGGGATTGGTCCGAGGCTTCGAGAGGAACGTACACGCTTGAAGTTGTCACAAAGTGCGCTGGGCGCCATTGGCGGTGTAGAAACCAATGCTCAGGGCAATTACGAGAACGGTTCTCGATCGCCCAAGGCTGATTATCTGTTGCGAATCACTGCTGCGGGCGTGGACATCAGTTACGTACTAACGGGGGTCCGGATCAATGCAAATGATGGCACTATGACTCCACCGTTCAAACCTGATCCAGCGCACGATGAACAGTTCGCCGCAGTCACTCACCAACTGCACCGCAATCTTCACGGTTTGATCGATGCGCTCTACCAGATGGCAATCCTGATTGAACTGCGCACCCACGACACCGATGAAGAATCGGCGAAAAACGAACTTGATACCATCCGCACGCAAACTCAGGAGCTGGCCCAAGCATCGGTCAGACTCATTTTCCAAACCTCCAGACTGACCTGATCGCTGTTATCAGGTGCTGCAAAAATCCCGCTTTAGGGGCATGATCCGTGCTTTCGAGTCAGCTATCCGGACCGTACCGTGCCCTACGCCCCGCAGGAACTCTCCCGCCTCACCGCCAGCGCCGCCGCCCGGCTTCTCCAGCGCAAGGAGCTTACCGTCGAGAGGTTTCTGGATGCCTGCCTTGAGATGATTCAGGACCGCGAGCCCGGAGTTCTGGCATGGCGCGAGTACGACGCCAAGGCCGCGATGACTTACGCCAGGCAACTGGACCAGGCCCCGATTCGCGGTCCTTTGCACGGCTTGCCACTGGCGGTGAAAGACCTGTTCGACACCCGCGATTTCCCGTCCGGGTATGGCTCTTGCATCTATCAACAGCATCGGCCGGTCAATGATGCAGCCGCCGTGGCCCTGTGCCGTGACGCCGGGGCGATCGTGCTGGGCAAGACCGTCACGACCGAGTTTGCCAGCTTCACCCCAGGCCCCACGCGTAACCCGCACAACCCGGCGCATACACCGGGCGGATCTTCCAGTGGTTCGGCGGCTGCCGTGGCCGCGCACATGGTGCCACTGGCGCTGGGCACACAAACGGCCGCGTCGGTCATTCGCCCGGCTGCCTTTTGCGGCATTGTCGGTTTCAAGCCCAGCTTCGGATTGATCTCCCGCGCGGGCGTCAAGAGCCTGTGTGAATCGCTGGACACGGTGGGTGGCTTTGGCCGCTGTGTCGAAGATGTGGCATTGCTGACTTCGGTCATGGCCAACTCGCCACAGTGGCGCCAACTGCCAACTGATCGCAAACCACGCATCGGTGTTTGCCGCACGCCTTACTGGAACAAGGCCAGTGCGGCGGCTCAAGCGGCGTTTGAATCCACCGTTCAACGTCTGATTGCCAAGGGTGTGCAGGTGGTCGATGTGACGCTGACCGACAGCGTGTCGGCGTTGGTCGATGTGCATGACGAAGTCATGTGCGCCGAGGCCTTCAAGGCCCTGGCCGATGAGCGTCTGAATCACTCCGACCTGCTCAGCAAGCGGCTCAAGGCAATGCTGCACCGGGGCTCGAATATCACCTACGAACAAAGCCTGCAACACCGGGCCCAGGTGGCTTCGGCCCGCCATCAGATCGGTCGCAGCTTCGTCGAATACGACCTGTTGATGACCCCCAGCGCCTGCGGCGAAGCCGACCTGGGGCTGGAACGCACGGGCGACCCGCTGTTCTCGCGCATCTGGAGCCTGTTGGGAATGCCGAGCCTGAACCTCCCGGTAGGCTTTGGTGCACAAGGACTGCCTCTGGGTGTGCAGTTGATCGGTCCGCTGATGAGCGATACCGCGACGCTGGCGTTTGCCCATTGGATCGAACAAAATCTGAATGATTTTTGATGACGGATTGGGTCTCAGAAGATCCGCGCCTCTGGGGGAGTGAGCTTGCTCATGAAGAGGCCTGTATAGCCATAAGATCTCCATCAGCAAACACACGGCCTTCGTGAGCAAGCTCACTCCCACAGGTTTCGGGTCTTCCTTCACATCGTCGACAGCTAACGCTGTTAACGCCGCTTCAACCGGTCAATGATCACCGCCAGCAGCAGGATCGTGCCGCGAATCACGTACTGGTAGAAGGTGTCGATGTTCTTCAGGTTCATGGCGTTCTCGATGATCGCCAGAATCAACACCCCGGCGATGACATGACGAATCATGCCGATGCCGCCGCTCAGGGACACGCCGCCCAGTACGCAGGCGGAAATCACCGTCAGCTCGAAGCCCTGGCCGATCATCGGCTGGCCCGAGGTCATGCGCGACGCCAGCACCACACCAGCCAGCGCGCCAATCAAACCGTGCACCGCAAAGATGATGATCTTGGTGCGATCGACGTGCACGCCCGCCAGCAACGCGGCTTCCTGGTTGCCGCCAATGGCCAGCGAGTTACGGCCATAGGTGGTGTAGTTCAGCAGCCAGCCGAAGAACACGAAGCAGACGATGGTGATCAGGATCGGCACCGCCACGCCAAACAACTGGCCGTTGCCGAACACGAAGAAGCTCTCTTCGCCCACACCCACGGCCTTGCCATTGGAAAAGATGTAGGCCAGACCGCGAACGATCTGCATGGTCGCCAGCGTGGTGATCAGCGCGTTAATGCGCAGTTTGGCAATGACAATGCCGTTGATCAGCCCCACCAGCAGGCCCATGGCCAACGCCGCCGACACGCCGAGAAACACGCTGTCGGTGTCGCGAATCACGATTCCGGCGATCACCCCCGAGCACGCCAGCACCGAACCGACCGACAAGTCGAAATGCCCCGACGCCAGGCAGAACAGCATGGTGCACGCGGCGATGCCGACAGTGGAAATCGCCAGCCCCAGACCGCGCATGTTCAGGGGCGACATGAAGTTGTCGATGAGCAAGGCACAGAGCACGAAAATGCCCAATGCGGCCAGGAGCATGGCCCAGTCGTCGATGAATCGACGCATGTTCATGCCCTGGCGGGGAGCCGTCAGGCTGCTGGTTTCGGTAGACATACGCACCTCGTTTTTATTTTTCACTGTCTTGTGCCAGATATCAGCCGCGGGTACGCGGCAGTGCCAATTGCAACAACCGTTGTTCATTGGCCTCATCGCGAGAAAGCTCGCCGGTGATGGCGCCTTCGCTCATGACCAGAATGCGGTCGGAAATGCCCATGACTTCCATCAGGTCGCTGGACACTACGATCACCGCGATGCCGTCGGCGGCGAGGTTATGGATGATGTCGTAGATCTCCGATTTGGCGCCGATGTCGATGCCCCGGGTAGGCTCGTCCAGCAGCAGCACCTTCATCGGCATGGACAGCCAGCGACCGAGAATGGCCTTCTGCTGATTGCCACCTGAGAGAAACAGCATTTGCTGTTCCGGCGAAGGCGTTTTGACGTTCATCGCGCGAATCTGATGCTTGGCGTTGTCGCGCTCCCAGCGGCCCTGAATCAGGCAACCCAGGTGCACATGACGCGGCCGCGCACCGATGTTGATGTTCTCGGCGACGCTGGACAGCGGCACGATGCCTTCTTTCTTGCGATCCTCCGGGCACAGCAGCACCCCGGCAGAAATCGCGTCCCGTGGGGATCGGAGGTTCAGCGGCTTGCCGTCCAGCTGCAAGGTTCCGGCCTGGCAGCGGGTCAGCCCCGACAGCAATCGGAACAGCTCGGTGCGACCGGCCCCGACCAGACCAAAGAAGCCCAGCACCTCGCCCTTCTGTACCGCAAAGCTCACCGGTTCCTGCAAGCCGGGCCCCATCAGGCCGGTCACGCGCAGGCTCGGGCCCTGATGCTGACGCGGGCGGTAGTTGTAGATGTCCTGAATGTCGCGGCCAACCATGCAGGTGACCAGACGATCATGGTCCAGATCAGCCATGTCCTCGAAGGTGCGCACGAAGCGGCCGTCCTTGAACACGGTCACGGCGTCACACACGCGGAAAATCTCTTCCATGCGGTGGGACACATACAGAATCACTCGGCCTTCGTCGCGCAGCTTGATGATGATCGCCATCAAGCGATCAATCTCCCGCGCCGACAGGCAGCTGGTGGGAACGTCAAAGGCGATGACGTGGGCGATGCGCGACATGGCCTTGGCGAATTCCACCAGAT
>CAURWS010000156.1:0-7648 GCA_963528485.1 uncultured Pseudomonas sp.
CATGGGGCTTGAAATCATCGATTCCATCATCTGCGTGGCCACGATCACCGCTTTGTTGTGGCGACGTGCGTGCAGGATGATTTTCTTCTGGATGCCCACCAGCTCAGCGTCACCGATTTCCACGCCCAGGTCGCCACGGGCAACCATGACCGCGTCACTGGCGCGAATCAGCGCGTCGAGGGTTTCGTCATCGGCCACGGCTTCAGCGCGCTCGATCTTCGAAACCAGCCAGGCAGTACCGCCGGCTTCGTCGCGCAGCTTGCGTGCGTATTCCATGTCGGCAGCGTCGCGCGGGAAGGAAACGGCCAGGTAGTCCAGGTCCATTTCGGCGGCGAGCTTGATGTCTTGCTTGTCTTTTTCAGTCAGCGCCGGTGCGGTCAGGCCACCACCGCGACGGTTGATACCTTTGTGATCCGACAGCGGGCCGCCGATGGTCACAGTGCAGTGCAGGGCGTCGGCGGTCTGCGTGTCAACGCGCATGACCACTCGTCCGTCGTCGAGCAGCAGTTCGTCGCCTACGCCACAATCCTTGACCAGATCGGGGTAATCGATGCCGACGATTTCCTGGGTGCCTTCGGTCAGAGGATGGCTGGTGGAGAAAGTGAACTTGTCACCGACTTTCAGCTCGATCTTCTTGTTGGCAAATTTGGCGATACGGATTTTCGGGCCTTGCAGGTCACCCAGCAACGCGACGAAGCGGCCGTTCTTGGCGGCGATGTCGCGGATCAGCTTCGCCCGAGCCTTGTGCTCGTCGGGCGTGCCGTGGGAGAAGTTCAGGCGGGCAACGTCCAGGCCGGCAAGAATCAGCTTCTCGATGACTTCGGGCGAATTACTTGCAGGGCCAAGTGTGGCTACGATTTTGGTGCGGCGAACGGACATGCACAAACTCCTTAAATGAAGCGCAGCGGAAGGCTACTACTGTATTGGCCTGTAGTCATTGTTCCTTTGCACTACGTGTTGCGGATTGAGTGGGCATTTGGCCCAGTATCGGTCTGGCCGAGAGACCCGAAAACGGCCTTGAAGAAATCCCGCCAGGCGCCGATATGCTGGAGAGCACAGGAGACTCTCATGCGAATCGTGATGATATTAGTGGCGCTGGCCGCTTTAAGTGGCTGCACGCGCTGGGCGATGAACAGCCATCTGAACAATGCCAACCGTGCGTACGCCCAGGGCGACTGCGACGCGGTGATGTACAACCTGTCCAAAGTAGACCGTGAGAGCCGCTCGCGCCGCTACGTGCAGCCGGAAGTGTCGATGCTGCGCGGACAGTGCCTGGAGCGCCAGAAACTCTACGTGGACGCGGTGCAGACCTACCATTTCATCATTTCTCAATACCCGTACAGCGAGTATGCATTCAGGGCCCGCGCCCGTCTGGATACACTGCATCAATTGGGTTATGACAATCTCGCGCCACCTGCCGTCACGCGACCTGCTTCACTTTAATTACACCCGAATGGATCCTGCGTCTCGCTTTTCGGGTGGCCTTTCTCAAAGGTTGAGCTAGGCTGGATTCGGTAGGGACCTAAAGATTTCATCACAGGAGTGGCGAAGGGCACTTCGATTATTACAACGCGGGCTATCAAGACGGGTGGGTATCGCGAAATCGAATAATCGGACAAGTGACTTCGGTTATGGCTGGTGAGTCAGATGACGTCCCTGTTGTAATGAACAGGTGGGTTCGATCGACAACGTCGTCTGTGCCGTTTCACGTGCGACCGAATCCCTTTGCATTAGCAAGGCCATGCTCAATGGTCATTCGAGGACCCGTGTCCAATGCTCAACGAAAGACGAATCGAGCGTCACCAACTCCCGTATTACCTTCAGGTGTTCAATCGTTACACCGACAAGCCATTGGGTTGCCTGGGTAATGTGTCGGAACAGGGGCTGATGTTGATCAGCGATCTGCCGATTCTGGTCGGCGCGGATTTCCAGCTGCGCCTGAAAGTTCCGGACGAGAAGAACGGTGTCTACCACATCGACATCAATGCCAGCTGCCTGTGGTGCCAAGAGGACGAGACCCCGCGTGTCTACGACTCCGGCTTCAGGGTGCAGGCGGCACCGCCCGAGTATTACCTCCTGATCCAGGCGTTGCAGCGCTACTTCAGCTTTTATCCGCTGGAAGCGTCAGCCTGAACACGGCGCCTTGTCAGGCGCCCGTCACAACGTGCCGGCTTTCTTCCAGCTCAGGTAGCGGCTCACCAACTGCGGTCCCAGTTCGCCAGGGCGTACGTCCAGCACCGGGACGCCATGGGCGCTCAAACGTTCATGTAATCCGGCACGCGCATTGAGAAAATCCACCGTACCGCAATAGTCCAGCGCCTGTTGCCAGGTCTGCACGGGCGCCTGACGCAGTTCGTCCAGCACCTCTTCGCGCAGGCTGGCGATCAGCACCCGATGATGCCGGCCCAGTTGCTTGACCGCCCCAAGCAGCTCCTCGTCGTCTTCATCGCGCAGGTTGGTCACCAGCACCACCAGCGCACGGCGTTTCTGCCGGATCAATACCTGCCGAACCGCGGCGCTGTAATCGGCGGGACGTTGCGTGCTGTCCAGGTCGTAGACGTGATTGAGCAACAGGTTCAGCTGCGCCGAGCCTTTGACTGGCGCCAGATGCCGATCGGGTTCGGCGGCAAAAGTCGACAGGCCCACCGCATCGCCTTGTCGAAGCGCGACATAGCCCAATAGCAGGCAGGCATTGAGCGCGTGGTCGAAATGCGTGAGTTCGCCATCCTGACTGCGCATGCGGCGACCACAGTCGAGCAGAAACACGATCTGTTGATCCCGTTCGTCCTGATACTCCCGGGCAATCGGCGTGCGCTGGCGGGCAGTGGCCTTCCAGTCGATCTGCCTCAGGCTGTCGCCTTCGCGAAACTCGCGCAGCTGGTTGAATTCCAGGCCCAGACCGCGCCGTTGATGCTGGCGGATGCCGATCTGGCTGAGCCAGTTATCCACCGCCAGCAACTGGCCATTGTGCATCCGCGCAAAATCCGGATAGACCCGCGCCGAGTTCGTCAGCGCAATGCAGCGCCGGGTCAGCCACAGGCGCAGGGGGCTGTGCAGCTGGATTTCCACTTGCTCGAAGCTGAATTGCCCACGGCTGGTGGGGCGCAGGCGGTAGTTCAGCTGCGCTTTGCGCCGATGACTCAGGGTGATGTTCTGAGGCAGGAACTGCGTTTCGAAACGGTTACCCGGCCCTTGTGGGCCGTGATCGAACACCGCTATCGGCACGCTGCGTCGATAGTCGTGCTCGATCTCGATGCGCACGTCGCTCCAGCGACCCAGCGCCAGACTGCCCGGCAGATGCCGCTGCAGACGAGGGGAGGGCAAGCGCCACACCCAGAACGCATCCAGCACCACCAGCACCGCCATCATGCACAAGGCCACTTGGAACAGACCGTCGAGCCTGACCAGCGGCCCTCGCCCCAGCGCCTGAAATATGCCGAGCAGCAGGGCGAATCCGGCCAGTACGGCCAGCCACCAGAGCAGTCGAGTGGACGGCTTGAGCAGTTGCTTCATTGGCGCGGCGCCGGGACCTGATCGAGCAGTTGCTTGAGCACCTGATCCACCGACATGCCTTCGATATCGAGTTCCGGCGACAACCTCACGCGATGACGCAACACTGCCAAGGCGCAGCCCTTGATGTCGTCAGGAATCACGAACTCGCCGCCACGCAGCAACGCGCGTGCCCGCCCGCCGCGCACCAGTGCGATCGACGCCCGAGGGCCGGCGCCCAGTGTCAGACCGGGCCAGGTGCGTGTGGCGCGGGCCAGACGCACGGCGTAATCGAGCACCTGTTCATCGACGGGTAGATCACTGGCAATGCGCTGCAGTGCTTGCACATCCTTGGCTTGCATCAAGGTACGCAGCGGCTGGACGTCGAGCATGTCCGAACGGGCCGAACGCGTGACCTGACGCACCATGTCCAGCTCCTGTTCGGCCAGGGGATAGTCCATGCGCAGCTTGAGCATGAAGCGGTCCAGTTCGGCTTCGGGCAGCGGGTAAGTGCCCTCCTGTTCGATGGGGTTTTGCGTGGCCAGCACCATGAACGGCTGAGGCACGGGCAGGGCGCGACCTTCGAGGGTGACCTGACGCTCCTGCATGGCCTCGAGCAGCGCAGCCTGGGTCTTGGCCGGGGCGCGGTTGATTTCGTCGGCGAGCAGCAGGTTGGTGAACAGCGGCCCCTTGCGCAGCTTGAACTGCTCGGTCTGCATGTCGTAGACCGCGTGGCCGGTGACATCGCTGGGCATCAGGTCGGGGGTAAATTGAATGCGCCCGGACTCACCGCCAAAACAGCGAGCGAGCGCGCGCACCAGCAACGTTTTGCCCAGGCCCGGCACGCCTTCGAGCAGCACATGGCCGCCGCCGATCAAGGCAGTGAGGACATCGTCGATCACGGCGTTCTGACCGATCACGGCTTTCTGCAACTCGTGACGCACAGCCTGAGCCAGGTGAATCGCGCGCTGACGCTGCTGCGCCGCATTGCTGGCGGGGGCCGCGGGGGCGGCATGGCCTGCCTCGACAGGCTCGTGGGACGTTTGTTGCCCGGTGGTGTGGGCGTCGTTTTCTACGCTGCTCGACTGCGGTGTCGGATCTTCACTCATAACGCATTCCTGAGGGTTTGCAGGTAGGCCACCTGACGGGTGAATTCGGGGCTGGACAAGCGCTCTTCAAGGCGCGGGCGCAGGGCTTGTCCGATCTGGCTGGTGGGCTGGCGTGTCATGCGCGCCAGCAGTTGCCACTGCTCGGTGACGGGCAGGGCTTCGAAACCGGGATGGCGTTGGCGTGCTCGGCGCAGGATGTCGTGCTGCAGCGAACGCAGCAATGCCTGCTGACCCTGGCGACGCAACATGAAGTCGGCGCTGGCACGCAGGTGTTCGCGCAATTGCCGACGGGCGCGGGAGGGTTCGGGCTGCAAAGGGCCGTGGCGCATGCCGCCGTGCCAGAGCGCCGCGCCGATCAGCAGCGCCAGCGCAAACAAGGCTTGCGGGAAGTACTTCCACAACAGGCCGAAGAGGTCGTCGTGGTCGGTGCGCAGCAGCAGGGTGACGTCGCTGCCCTGGCTCAGGTACCACAGCAGCCAGGCGTTGTCGTATTTGCCGATGGCGCGGGTTTTCCACAGGTCGGCATCGGTCAGCACCGTCACCAACCCCTTGCCGTAGACCATTTGCAGCAGGTGCGTGGCGTCGGCGCTGTTGGCCCAGGATTGTGCATGATCCTCCGGGTCGTCCAGATGGAACGCCGGGTCGAAACTCATGTAGGCAGGGTCGTTTTCGTTCTGCACGTAGAGCCGGGTCAATTCAGGCCACGGCGTCTTGGGCGCCTCGACATCCGGTGCGCTCAAGGGAATGACCGGTTTATTCAGCTCGCGCTCCCGTCGCCGATCCTGCTCTCGCAGGTCGCGGGTCAGAAACTGGTGAATCTGCACTTGATCGAGCAGCAGATCGCCGCTGCGGCCTTTCTTTTCATCCCAGAGTTGCTCGGCGACGAAGAGCAGGCGCCCACCGGCGCGGGTCCAGTTCAGCAAACGTCGGACTTCGGCGGGCGTCATGTTTTCGCGGGTGCCCAGCAGCATCAGAGTCTGCGCCTGCTGGCGGGTGTCCGGCAGCGTGTTGAGCGCCTGAGTCACCTTGACCGTGATGCCACGCTGGCGCAGGAAAGTCTCGGCGGCCAGATAGGGATTGGCGCGCACCTCGGGGGCAGGGCCCTGATCGACCACTTCCTGATAATGCTCAACGCGTTTGAGCACGGGCACACTTGCGCTCACGATGACGAGCACGGCCAGCGCGATGATCATGATCCAGACGCGACGGCTCATGGCGGCGCCCCGTTGGTAAACAGTCGCCGCCAGTCATCGCACAGGGTTTGCTGTACGTCAGTGCCAGGCAGTTGATGACCGTAGGCCAGGTTTTGCCAGTGGGCCATGAGGGATTGGCTGAAAGCGTGGAGGGGGGGCTGGTTCAATCGGGCGACACGTTCGAGCACCTGGCCTTCGGTGTCGGCATTTTTCAGAGGCAGTTGGTAGTCGGTCAGCAAGCGGTTGAGCAGGGCGCGATAGAGCAGGCTCAAGGCGTCGCGTGGCGACTGCTGCCACAGTTTTTCAGCTGCGCTGGCCACGTCGTCCGGCAGGCTTTCAGCGCCTACTTGCAGGCCGAACAGCTGCTGCGGCGTGGCGGGGCGGCTGACGGGTTTTCGCTTGTCGCGGCCAACGAAGGTGCCGAACCACGCTCGATAGCGCCAGACCACCCATGCAACGATCAGCGCAATGAGCGTCCACAGCAGCGCGGCGAACAGGGTCGACAACGTCTTGCCGACGTTGAGCAGCCCCAGAATCAGCTTGGCCAGCCACTGAGGGGTGTCGCTGGTTTTTGTGGTTTTGGCGCCGTGCTTCTGTTCGGGAAAACGCCAGCCAGAAACGGATTTGGGGTTCTTGAATGGGGGACTGTCGAGCACGCCCTTGATCGCGGCTTGCGAGGCTGCGCTGGTCAACGGCTGATTGAGCAGACGCGCGCTGTCGGGGGCGGCCACTTGTTCTTCGGTCTGTGGCAAGTCCAGCGGTGGGAGCGGACAGCTGTAGTTCGACTCGTCGACGCTATCGTCCGCCATCACTGTCGATGGCAAAAAACTCCAGGCCAGAGACACCGCCAGAAGCAGCGCGTAAGCACTGCCGACGACGCGCTGGCGCAGGCGGCGGAATGCCAGTTCGATGTCCCACGCCTCCAGGGTCGTGCGGCGGTTGATATACAGCGCAAAACCCGATGCCACATAAATCGGCCCCCACATCACCAGTACCAGCGCATAAAAGGCGTTGGTCAGGTGCTCCAGCCAGTTCCAGCTGCCTTCGATTGCCAGCAGGCTGCGCCACGACCAGTCGAGTTCGAGCTGCTGCGGAATCATCGCGTAGAACAGCACCATCAGGCCGATCCACAGGCACATCTCCAGCGTGCTGCCCATCGAGGTGAGCAAGCGCGCCACCCACAGGTTTTTCTGCCCAAGCACGGCGATGCGCTGAGCGCGCTGAACGCCGTCCAGGCCTTCGAGTTGCTGGACCGGCAGATCGAAACTGCGACTGAGGCTGACGCGGCGCCAGGTCAGGCTGGCCAGCCACTGGGATTTGAGCGTTCGCGGCCAGGCTTTGAGGGCGTCCTTGAGCGAGGGCGGCGGACCGAACAAGGCTTGGGAGAGAATAAGCAACGGCAGGCGTTCGAAGAGGGGTTTGAGCCACCAGAACACCAGCACGGCCAGGGTCGGGTAGTCCCACAGCACGAGGCTGAGCAAGGCGAAGACTGGCAGGGTGACGATGGCCCAACTGGTCATCAAAAGGCGTCGATGCTGACGCGCCATCAGCACGCCGAGGTCGACGGCTTCCCAAGGCGAGCGCGGGCGGATCGTCACATGGGCTTCAGTCAGGCGCATGGGCGGTACGTCCGGCGAGGGTCAGGTAGGCGATGACCAGCGTCCAAAGTGCAGCGCCGACCAGGTATTTGGTGGTCGGCTGGGGCCATGTCATCGACGACCAATAGGCTTCTATAAAGGCTGCGATCAGCAGGAACAGCATCACTCCGCCGATCAGTCGTACGCTGGTTTTTGCTGCCACTCTCAAGGCTTCACCACGTCGCAACGCGCCGGGGGCCAGCAGCGCCCAGCCCAGCTT